>JBNLCA010000650.1:0-5264 GCA_050303575.1 Paracoccaceae bacterium | reverse complement strand
TTTCGGGCAAGGCAGGGGGCGACATGACCGAACTTCTCACAACGGCGCAGATGCGGGCCATCGAGGAGGCCGCCATCGCGTCCGGCGAGGTCACCGGGCTTGAGCTGATGGAACGGGCGGGCAGGGGCGTCGTCGAGGCGACTCTGGAAGAATGGCCCGACCTGGCGCTGACCTCACACCGCGCCGTCGTCCTCTGCGGCCCCGGCAACAACGGCGGCGACGGGTTTGTGGTCGCAAGGCTGCTCCACGACCGGGGCTGGGAGGTCGAGGTGTTCCTCTATGGCGATCCCGCCAGACTGCCGCCGGATGCCAAGGTGAACTATGAGCGGTGGCGCGAGAGGGGGAGTATGCACTCCCTGTCGGACAGCGTTGCAGGTGATCCATTTTCGACCATTTTCGAAGGCTTGGTCAGCCCCTATTTCGTGGGCGACGATCCCCTTATCGTTGACGCCCTGTTCGGAACCGGCCTTACGCGCGAGATCGACGGGGAACTTGCCGAGATCACGGTGCCCACAAGACAACTTGCGATGCACGAGCAAAGACGTGTGGTCGCCATTGACGTGCCTTCCGGTCTTTGTGCTGATAGCGGCAAGGTGCTTGGCCCATGGACCACCATGGCCAGTCTCACGGTCACCTTTCATTCCGAGAAGCCGGGCCATCGACTGTCCGAAGGGGCGTATCGCTGCGGCAGGACCGTCCTGAAGGACATCGGTCTGCCTGCTTGGTTGCAGCCAGACCTGGAGCGAACTGCAAAGAATACTGCGACGCATTTAACGCGCGAAAGCATGGCATGGCGTTTTGATGGCGACGGCATGGGGGATTTTGCTTCAATTGCAAAGCCGGTGCTTGGACACAAGTACTCCCATGGACACGCCCTTGTGCTCTCCGGTCCGACCGGCAAGACTGGCGCGGCGCGGATGGCCGCAAGGGGATCCCTCAGGATAGGCGCAGGGCTTGTGACTGTCGCTTGCCCGCCCGACGCCTTGGGCGAGAACGCGGCCCATTTGACGGCGATCATGGTGAGGCCAATTTCGAATGCGGATGCTCTGAAAGAAGCGTTCCGCGATCAGAGGATCAACGCCGTCTGCATCGGGCCGGGCTTTTGAAAGTCAAAGCGCGAACTTGAGCTTTTGACAACGCTCGTTCGTCATCCGCGTGGAACGGTGATTGACGCTGACGCCCTCACACTCCTGTCAGAAAATCCCAAGCTGTTCGAACGGTTACACAAGAAATGCGTCCTGACTCCTCACGTGGGCGAATTTGCCCGCCTGTTCCCCGACATCGCGGAGAAGCTGAACGCACCGGCGATCACAGGCCCCGCATATTCCAAGGTTGATGCAACGCGCGAGGCCGCCAAGCAGGCAGGTTGCGTGGTCCTCTTCAAAGGCCCCGATACCGTCATCGCCGACCCGTCGGGCCGCTGCAGCATCAACTCGGCCCATTACGACCGCGCGGCCCCGTGGCTCGCCACCGCAGGATCGGGCGACGTGCTCGCAGGCTTCATCACCGGCCTCCTCGCACGCGGCTTTGCCCCGATGGAGGCGGCCGAGACCGCCGCCTGGCTCCATGTCGAATGCGCGCTGAGCTTCGGGCCCGGCCTCATTGCCGAGGATATCCCCGAGGAACTCCCGAAAGTCTTCCGCGCCCTCGGCCTTTAGATCCTTCCCCGAGTTCCAAATACTGTCGGGGGGTCTGGGGGGCAGACAGCGCCCCAGCCTCGGCCGAAGTCCTCCGATTTTCCCCTCGCGTCCTGCCTTTCCCTTTGCTAGAAGGGCGCCGATTTCGGAGGCGGCCGCGCGGAAACCGTGGGCTGCCTCCCGACTTTACGGGCAACGCGCGGGTGTGGCGGAACTGGCAGACGCACCAGATTTAGGTTCTGGCGCCCTCGGGCGTGGGGGTTCAAGTCCCTCCACCCGCACCAAGACTGACAGAAGGACGATGTAGGAATGCAGGTCACCGAGACCCTGAACGAAGGCCTGAAGCGCGGTTACACGATTACCGTCTCGGGCGCCGAGCTTGACGCAAAGGTCAACGAGAAGCTGAAAGAGGCCCAGCCCCAGGTCGAGATGAAGGGCTTCCGCAAGGGCAAGGTGCCGATGCCGCTTCTGAAGAAGCAGTTTGGCCAGCGGGTCATGGGCGACGCGATCCAGGAAGCGATCGACGGCGCGATGAAGGACCATTTCGCGGCTTCGGGCGACCGGCCCGCGCTCCAGCCCGAGGTCAAGATGACCAACGAGGAGTGGAAGGAAGGCGACGACGTCGTCGTGGCGCTGAACTACGAGAAGCTGCCGCAGATCCCCGAGGTCGACCTTTCCAAGATCACGCTCGAGAAGCTGGTTGTCGAGGCCGACGAGGCGTCGATCGCCGAGGCGCTCGAGAACCTTGCCAAGAACATGTCGAACTTCACCGACCGCAAGGCCGGGTCCAAGGCCAAGGACGGCGACCAGGTCGTCATCGATTTCGTCGGCAAGGTCGACGGCGAGGCGTTCGAGGGCGGCACCGCCGAGGACTATCCGCTCGTGCTCGGCTCGGCCTCGTTCATCCCGGGCTTCGAGGACCAGCTGGTCGGCGTCAAGGCGGGGGACGAGAAGGCCGTCGAGGTCACCTTCCCCGAGGAATACGGCGCGGCGAACCTCGCCGGCAAGGCAGCGGTGTTCGACGTCACCGTCAAGGCGGTGAAGGAGCCGATCGCGGCCGAGGTCAATGACGAGCTTGCCAAGCAGTTCGGCGCCGACGACGTCGCCGCGCTCAAGGGCCAGATCGCCGAGCGGCTGGGCGCCGAGTATGCGGGCGCCGCCCGCGCGGTCCTGAAGCGCGAGCTTCTCGACCAGCTGGACGATCTGGTGAAGTTCGACCTTCCGCCGAGCCTTGTCGAGGCCGAGGCGAACCAGATCGCCCACCAGCTCTGGCACGAGGATCACCCGGACGAGCACGGCCACAACCACGACCACATCGAGCCGACCGACGAGCACAAGTCGCTGGCCGAGCGCCGGGTCCGGCTGGGGCTTCTGCTGGCCGAGATCGGCCAGAACGCCGAGGTCACCGTCTCGGACGCCGAGATGGGCCAGGCCGTGATGGCCGCCGCCCGCCAGTATCCGGGCCAGGAGCGTGCGTTCTTCGAGTATGTCCAGAAGAATGCCCAGATGCAGCAGCAGATCCGCGCGCCGCTCTTCGAGGACAAGGTGGTGGACCATATCGTCGATCAGGCAAAGGTCACCGAAAAGACCGTGTCGAAGGACGACCTCCAGAAAGCCGTCGAGGCGCTGGACGAGATGTGAGCCTTCGGGCCATCGACCAGGGGGCCGCCTTCGGGCGGCCTTTTCTTTTCTCGGGGAGCGAAACCGGACCTGAGAGCCGGAATTTGCGGGAACCACCGGGCTAAGCTACACGTTCTGGATGCAACGACCGGCGCGATGCCGGTGCGCAAACCTCCGGAGAACCGAAATGCTGATGCGACTGGGGTGCCGCCTCACCTTCAACGTGACCGCCCCGACGCCGACGATCCTGATGCTGAACGTGCATCCTTCGCGCGCAGGTGATCTCGATCAGACTGACCGCATGGTCACCGATCCGGCGCTACCGCTGGAGACCTATACCGACGGGTTCGGCAACATCTGCACCAGGTTGGTCCTGCCGCCCGGCGTAACGACCGTCACCACCGACGGCACCATCCGCGACGACGGCCTCTCGGATCCGGTCGGTCTGGACGCAAGCCAACACCCGGTCGAGGATCTTCCGTCCGACGTCCTCACGTTCCTCCTCCCCAGCCGCTATTGCGAGAGCGATCTTCTGTCGGACTTCGCCTGGCAGCAGTTCGGCGCGACCGAGCCCGGCTGGGCGCGGGTCCAGGCGGTCTGCGACTTCGTCCACAACCATATCCGCTTCGGCTACGAGAATTCCGACCCGACGCGCACCGCATCGCAGGGTTTGAACCAGGCCGTGGGCGTCTGCCGCGACTTCACGCACCTCGCCGTCGCGCTCTGCCGCGCGCTCAACATCCCGACGCGCTACTGCACCGGATATATCAGCGACATCGGCCAGCCGCCGACCGACGCACCGATGGATTTCTGCGCCTGGATGGAGGTCTACCTCGGCGGCCGCTGGTGGACCTTCGATCCCCGCAACAACGACATCCGCTTCGGCCGCGTGCTGGTCGCCCACGGCCGCGACGCGGCCGACGTGCCCCTGACGCAGAGCTTCGGGTTCCACGAACTGACCGGGTTTGAGGTGTGGATCGACGAGGCGCCTGAGGGGCAGGTGCTGGCGAAGGCGGGGTGACTCTGCCCTATCTGGTCCGCTGGGCGGAGGCGAGAGAACTGAATCCGTCACATCACGGACTGATGAAGGCTGTCGAGACGCTGGACGAGATTTAATTCCGCCCGACATGACACCCAAAGGGCCGCTCCTCGGGCGGCTCTTTTCTCTGGAAGCCACAATGCGTAGAGAAACGAAACTGTTCACCTTCTGCGCGAGACACGACTTCTGATCCCGCTAGGGCGCTTTGCGTTGGGATTCCCTGAGGCCTCTTAAGTGTCCGGCGAGGAACTCGCTGAAGCTCTCGATTTGTTCGATGCCGCAGGTTTTATCGGCCTCTGAGAAAAAGTAGCATGGCGGATCTGCATCGGGGGTGCCGAGGTCGAACCAGCAGGCGATGTAGCCCTGGTGCATGAAGAAGCATATCGGTTGCGCGCATTCTGTGGATTGGATCCCGTTCTCGTTCAGGAGATCGGGGAGATATCCGGTGTTTGGTTCCACGTCGTCCCAGAACCAGTTGCTGCCACGAAGAGCGCCGTTCTGGTCGTTACCCATCCACGCGAGATATTCACGATAGGCTGCGGGCAGGGGGCGTCCGAGCCGCGTCTCGAGATTGGATATTTGAACGGGCGTGCAGCCTCTCGGGGGGCCAAAGTCGCCTTGAAGTGACGCCCGATAGATTTCGCGAGCCTTCTGGAGGTTGCCGCCCGTCACGGGCGCAGGGGGCGCAGAGGTACTGCTGATAAGTCTGATCAGGAGTTCTCGCAGCGAAGACATCAACTTTCTGCTACCCATTTCCTCCCGAGAACCGCCCAGCCTCGCCCGCCGCCGCCCGGATCGCCTTCGCCTTGTTGACGGTCTCCTGGAACTCGGCCTCGGGGTCGCTGTCGTAGACGACGCCGCCGCCGGCCTGGATGTAGAGCTTCTGGTCCTTGAGGACGGCGGTGCGGAGCGCAATGCACATGTCCATCTCGCCCGACGCCGAGAAATAGCCGACGCCGCCGCCGTAG
>JBNLCA010000649.1:0-2211 GCA_050303575.1 Paracoccaceae bacterium | reverse complement strand
CATGGGTCGAGGTCGAAGCGACATGCGGCAGGGTCGAGATCACCTCGCCCAGCACGCGGCGATATTCCGCGATGTCGGCCGACCGTACCTTGAGAAGGTAGTCGAAGGCGCCGGCGATCATGTGGCATTCCTCGATCTCGCCGACCGACCGCGCCGCCCTGTTGAACGCCGCCAGCGCCGCCTCGCGGGTATCGGAAAGCCTGACTTCGACGAAGGCGACATGGTCGCGCCCTAGCCGGGCCGGGTCAAGAATAGCGCGATAGCCGCGGATATAGCCTTCGGCCTCGAGTCGCCGGACCCTCACCTGGCAAGGCGTCTTCGACAGGCCGACCATCTCGGCCAGCCGCACCATCGGGATTCGCCCGTCGCGCACGAGCGCTTCGAGAATCTTGCGGTCGATCCGGTCGAGTTGACTGCTGTCATTAAGTTTCATGGTCAATTGGCTTGCCTAAGGAAGGCTCAAAAGTCAAATCAGAGCATAATTGGCCTATCTTTGGCCAGATCGCCTGAACTACGAGCGCTATGCTGTGCCAAACGCCTCCGGACCCAGCCATGACCGAACTCGCCGAACTGCGCAGCCGTATCCGCTCCGCCCATCTCGCGGACGACGCGACCGCTCTTGCGGCCCTCTCGCCCCATGCCCCTGAGGCCGCCACGCGCGCCGCTGCCACGAGGCGCGCCACTGCGCTGGTCGAGGCGATCCGCGCCGACGACCGGCCGGGCCTGATGGAGGTCTTCCTCGCCGAGTACGGCCTTTCGACCGAAGAGGGGATCGCTCTGATGTGCCTTGCCGAGGCACTCCTGCGGGTGCCCGACGCGCCGACGATGGACGCGCTGATCGAGGATACGATCGCCCCCTCGGAATGGGGCGCGCATCTCGGTCAATCTGGCTCGTCGCTGGTCAATGCCGCGACCTGGGCACTGATGCTGACCGGCAAGGTACTGGAAGAGGACAAGAGCGACGGCATCGCCGCGACGCTCCATGGCGCGGTTCGACGGCTCGGAAAGCCGGTCATCCGCACCGCTGTCCGCCGCGCGATGAAGGAGCTGGGCAACCAGTTCGTCCTTGGCGAGACGATCGGCGAGGCGCTGACCCGTGGCCGCGCCAAGGCGGCGCAGGGCTTCACCTTCTCCTACGACATGCTGGGCGAGGCGGCGCTGACGGCCGCCGACGCAGACGAGTTCTTCGCAGCCTACCGCGACGCCATCGCACGGCTCGCGCCCACCAGCAGGTCGGACGACATCCGCCGGAACCCCGGCATCTCGGTCAAGCTCTCGGCGCTGCATCCGCGCTACGCCGAACCCCAGCGCGCCCGTGTCATGACCGAACTGGTGCCGCGCGTCCTTGCCCTTGCCGAGGCGGCGAAGGACGCCCGCATGGGCCTGAACATCGACGCCGAGGAGGCGGACCGGCTCGACCTTTCGCTCGACGTGATCGAGGCGGTGCTTTCCAGCCCGACGCTTGCCGGTTGGGACGGGTTCGGCGTCGTCGTCCAGGCTTACGGAAAACGCGCCGCGCCGGTGATCGACTGGCTGCACGCGCTGGCCGAACAGCTGGATCGCCGGATCATGGTGCGGCTGGTGAAAGGCGCCTATTGGGACAGCGAGGTCAAGCGCGCGCAGGTCGAGGGGCTGGCGGGCTTCCCGGTCTACACCCGCAAGGAAACGACCGACGTCAGCTACATCTGCTGCGCGCAAAAGCTCCTCGGCCTCACCGGCCGCATCTACCCGCAGTTCGCCACCCACAACGCCCACTCGGTCGCCGCGATCCTGGAAATGGCCGGGGATCGCAACGCCTTCGAATTCCAGCGCCTGCACGGCATGGGCGAGGCCCTGCACGACCGCGTACTTGCGCAGGAAGGCACGCGCTGCCGCATCTACGCGCCGGTGGGCGAACACGAGGATCTTCTCGCCTACCTCGTCCGGCGCCTCCTTGAGAACGGCGCCAACTCGTCCTTCGTCAACCAGATCGTCGATACCGACGTCCCGGCTGCCGCGGTCGCCGCCGACCCGTTCGCGGCGCCGGAGCTCGGCCAGCCGAACCCGGTCGTCACCCCGCCCGCCGCACTCTTCGCGCCGGACCGGGTGAACTCGCGCGGCTTCGATCTGAACGACCCGGTCACCATCGCCGCTTTCGATGCATCGCGCGATCCGTTCCGCTCTGCCGTGTGGACCGCCGGACCCGACCACGGAAACCCCGAGCCGGTGACA
>JBNLCA010000648.1:0-6388 GCA_050303575.1 Paracoccaceae bacterium | reverse complement strand
AGGGCGTCTCCGGGACCGGAAAGACCACCGTCTGCGACGAGCTTGCGCGGCGCGGGTACCACGCAGTTCACGGCGACCGCGAGCTGGCCTACCAGGGCGATCCGGCGACCGGAGCGCCACTGGACGGTTGCTGCCACGAGCATCACATCTGGGACCTGCGCAAGGTCAGGTCTCTGGTCGCGGACCGAAGCTCCGCGATGACGTTCTTCTGTGGCGGGTCGCGCAATCACCGGCAGTTTCTCGACCTATTCGATGCCGTCTTCGTCCTCAACGTCGGTCCCGACACCCTGGCCCGGCGTCTGGCCGCGCGGCCCGAGGACGAGTTCGGCGGACGGCCGGAAGAGCGGGCTATGATCGCCCGGCTTCTGGCGAGCGGAGAAGACGTTCCGGCAGAGGGCATCCGCATCGACGCAACGGATCCGCCCGGCCGCGTGGTCGACCGGATCCTCGCGCACTGCAACGGGACCGGCGCGACCTGAGGAGCAACCGGCAACAGGTGGCAAGGCGCGGAGGTGCGCTCCCCGGCGGAGAGAAAAGAGGCGGCGATCCTTTCGGACGCCGCCCCAGTCGTTTCCATGCGGTGCGCCGCTCAGCTGGCCGCAGCACCCTTCTTCTTCACCGAAGCCTCGGCCTCTTCGCTGGCACGTTCCTTCACCGCCTGCGCGGTTTCCCCGATTTCGTCGCTCAGCGTTTCCTTGATCGAATGGGCGGCGGTCTTCAGCTCTTCGCCGACGCCCTTCGCCACGCGCTCGGCGCGATTGCGTTCGTCCCGCAGCGCGGCGGCGGCCTGGCGCATCAGGCGGTCGCGCTCGGCGCCGAAGGCGCGGTCTTCGGTCTGCGTGCGCGGCAGGAACGCCGCGAGCGCCGCCCCGGCGGCGACGGCGGCGGCGCCGGCGACCAGCGGATGGTCGTCGAACATGCGTCCGGCCTGGCGGCTCGAGCGGCGCGCGAAGCTTTCGGCCTTGAGGCCGGCCGCGTAGGCGTTCTGACGCAGTGCGACGATTTTCTCGCGCGCCGTCTCGGTCAGGTCGTCGAGCCCGTGGGTAAAGCTCTTGCGAAGGCCGGCTGTGAAGTCGGCGACGACCTCCGCGCGCTCGGAAGCATAGTCGCGCGCCTTGCGGTAGGCGGCGCCGAGGCCGCTCGCGGCCTCCTGTTCCTCGCGTTCGATCCGGTCGAGCGAGGCGGAGGCTTCGCGGCGGATGCGGTCAGCCTGGTAGGCCCATTCGTCGTCGGTGTGGGGGACCTGGCTGCCGCCCAGCGGGCCGTCCTCGGCCGCGTCGAGGGCGCCGCCCTCGTCGAGCCAGCGGTCCTCGCCGATGGTGCGGGGCGCCTCGCTCTCGGTCCGCTTGCGCGAGCCGAAGATCAGCCACGCGATGCCGATGCCGGTCAGCGCGACGGCGGCCGGATTGGCGCGCACGGCGCGGTCGATCGACTTGGTATACGCGGCCGCGTTGGTGCGGATCGTGTCCAGCGCGTCCTGCGCCAGGCTTTCGACCGACACACGGTCATGGATCTTGCTGATGGTCGAGGCGAGCGACGCGCGCTCGTGCTCGATACCGGCTTCCAGTTTGTCAGTGGACATGCTCATGGCGGATGATCTCCTTGAAGGTATGGGCGTCGCGCTGCAGGCTGCGGACCGTGCGGTCCGGGGCGAGGCCCGACGGGGTGAGTGAGCGATAGCCGATCCAGCCCGCGATCAGGGCAAGGACGGCCGCGATGGCGGTGCAGATCAGTGTCGCGGCGAGCGGCGTGAAACCCGCCTGGACAAGGGCCAGAACGCCGGCTGCGGCGCCAAGGCCCAGGACGACCAGCGCGAGAATGATTGCGACCGCGAGAAGGAGCACGCCGCGCACGGCTTGGCGCACCTTCTCCTCGACCTCGGCGCGGGCAAGCGCAAGCTCGCCGCGCACCAGGTTTGTCAGATGCTCGAGCGCATCCGCGACGAGGCCGGCCGTTGATCTTTCCCGCTCGGTCGTCATGCCATCGCACCGTTGTTGTGGTAGCGCGTCGGCGTGACGGCCGGCAGCGTTTCGGCGTCGACCTCGGGGGCAGAGGACTTGGCGAAGCGCGTCAGCGCGAAGCCGAGCAGCGCCGAGCCGGCGATGAAGGCGCCGGGATTGCGGCGGGCAAAATGCTCGACGTCCGAGACAAGCGCACCGACGCTGCGGTCACGCAGGCCCTCGGAGATGTCGGAGACGGCGCCGGCTACCGACTCGAGCAGCTGCGCCTGAAGCGTGCTGGTCTCGGGGTTGCGGGCGACGTCGCGCAGGCCGCCTGCGAGGCGGCTGCCTTCGTCGGCGACCTGGTTCTTGCCGGCCTCGGCCCGCGTGCGCGCCTCGTCGCGCGCCAGCGTGACAGCGTCCGACGCAACCGCGCCGACCTTGTCACGCGCGGCGTCGTAGGCCTGCGCGCCGGCGTCCTTGACGGCGTCGACCGTCTCTTTCGCCGCTTCCTTCGCGGTATCCTTCAGATGATGGGGGGACATGACGAAACTCCGTTTCCGTTTGGCTCGGGGCGTCCGCGGGCGAGCGTGCGTGCTGGCCGCCGGCGCCACTTGAAGGAACAACGTGCGCCGGGCGCGGGCGGTTCCTTGGCCGTCTTGCCGACATGAAACGGGCGCCGTCCGAATTCGGACGGCGCCCGTCTTTGTCCGAGTGCGGATCGTCAGGCTGTGCGCGCGGACGAGCGCGGACCGGCGATCAGCCAGACGATGAAGCCGACGAGCGGCAGCAGTACGACGAGCAGCGCCCAGAGCACCTTGCGTCCGGTCGATGCGCCCGAGCCGACGATCGAGATCAGCGCCCAGATGTCGAGCGCGAAGAGGATAAGGCCACCGAGGCCGGTGAGTTCAAACATGTTCATCTCCATTCTGTTGCCTCGTTCAGGAACCGTGGATGGATAACGAACGCGCCCGCGCGAGGTGGGTTCCTTCATGGTTGGGGCGTAGTGCGGGAGGTCACCGGACACAGGCACCCACTACGATGTCACATCACCGGGACTCTTCGGCATCGCGCAGAATTCGCCGGACCGTCGAGGGAACCGAGCGCGTCGAGAGTGCGTTCCCTTGGCACACACACCGACACACCGCAGTCACACAGTGAAGGAGTTCTCATATGCTCGGCTGGGCTCTCACCTTTCTGATCATCGCTCTCGTCGCGGCCGCTCTCGGCTTCGGCGGCATCGCAGGCGCCTCGGCGGGAATCGCGAAGATCCTGTTCGTGGTCTTCCTGATCCTGTTCCTCGTCGCGCTCGTTTCGCGCGCTGCCAGCGGCAAGCCGCCGGTCTGATGGGCGACCTCTGGCGCCGCTTCGGCGCCATCGAAGGACCGCCGTACTACGGCGCACGACCCCGGCAAACGCCGGGGTCGTTGTCGTTTCGGCGTGTGCGGGTCGGCGCGTGCGAGACGGCATAGGCGGCGATCGGCGCATGCCCGCCGGACCGAGAGACAATCGCAGGAACCGTGGCCGGTCCGACACGTTGGGATGCCAGGCGCCACACGGCGCTCCAATCCATCCTCTTTCACCATCCAGTGAGGACAGCACCATGAAAAAGCTCATGCTTTCCACCGCCCTCGTCGCCGCCGCCGCCACTGCCGCGTCGGCTCAGGACGCATCGACCACCTTCCGCACCACCGCCGATCCGCTCGAGATCCACGCGTCGAACTTCATCGGCAAGCGGGTCTACGCCTCCGAGGCGCAGCTCGAGGCCGACGCCTACGAAGGCGCGCAGACCGACTGGGAGGACATCGGCGAGATCAACGACGTCATTCTCAGCCGCTCGGGCGAAGTCGAGGCCGTGCTCGTCGATATCGGCGGCTTCCTCGGCATCGGCGAGCGCCAGGTGGCGGTCGACATGTCGGCCATCAAGTTCGTTGCCGACAGCGCGACGCCCGAGGACGAGTCGGACTTCTTCCTCGTGATGAACGCCAACCGCGCCGCCTTCGAGGACGCGCCCGAATACAGCTGGACCGAGACCTCGGAGACCGACCTGACCGCTCAGGCCCAGGCCGACCAGCCGGTGGCCGCGGACGACAACGGCACTGAGATGGCGGCGGGTTCCGCCACCGCTCCGGACGGCGACATCACGGCGACCGGCAACGCGAACAACACCGACGTCGCCGCGTCGAGCGAAGCGGCCGAACAGCCGATGGCCGGCGGGGACACCATGATGTCGCGTGACGGCTACGTCTCCGCGCCGCAGGAAGAACTGACGGCCGAGATGCTTACCGGCGCCCCGGTGTACGACAAGAACGACGAGTGGATCGGCGAGGTCAGCGAGATCGTCCTGACCGAGCAGGGCCAGGTCGACGGCACGGTGATCGATGTCGGCGGCTTCCTCGGCATCGGCGAAAAGCCGGTCGAACTGGCGCTGGGCGATCTTCAGATCCTGCGCGAGGACGGCGGCGACGATGTGCGCGTCTACGTCGCGATGTCGGAAGACCAGCTGAAGGCCATGCCGACCTACGAGAAGTAATCCTTCGCCATTGCGCGACGGACGGGGCCCGCAACACGCGGGCCCCATTCTTTTTCAGGCCCTTTCCACGCACGCGCGCCCCATGCATAAGGGGCGGGCATCCTGTGGGAGAGGCGCGATGCCGCACATGATCCATGTCCTGAACGGACCGAACCTGAACCTTCTGGGTCAGCGTCAGCCCGAGATCTACGGGTCCGAGACGCTGGACGATGTCGAGGCCGCCTGCCGCGCGCTCGGCACCGAGCTGGGCCTCGGGATCGAGTTCCGCCAGTCGAACTGGGAGGGCCAGATCGTCGACTGGATCCAGGAGGCGCGCGGCGCGGCCTCGGGCATCGTCATCAATCCGGGCGCCCTGACGCACACATCGGTCGCCGTTCTCGACGCGCTGAACGCGTTCGAGGCGCCGGTGATCGAGGTGCATATCTCGAACATCCACAAGCGCGAGACGTTCCGGCACCGGTCCTACGTCTCGCTCCGCGCCGAGGGTGTGATCGCCGGCTGCGGCACCGAGGGCTATCTTCTGGCGCTTAGGCGCCTCGCGACACTGGTGGGCAAATGAAAAATCCGAAGAACCTCTTCAAGGCGGCGCTCAAGGAAGGCCGCCATCAGCTTGGTATCTGGAACTCGCTGGTCGGGCCGGTCGAGACCGAGCTTCTGGCCGGCTGCGGCTTCGACTGGGTGCTGATCGACACCGAGCATTCGCCGGTCGACGTCAATGACGTCTTCCCGGCCTTGCAGGCGGTCGCGGCCTATCCTGAGGTCAGCGCGATTGTCCGGCCGGCCTGGAACGATGTCGTCCTGATCAAGCGCATCCTCGACCACGGGGCGCAGACGCTTCTGATCCCCTACGTCCAGTCGGTCGCCGAGGCCGAGGCGGCGGTGCGCGCGATGCGCTATCCGCCACGGGGCATGCGCGGCGTCGGCGGTTCGACCCGCGCCAGCCGCTTCGGCACGATCGAGGGCTACACGGCGAATGCCGAGGCCGAGCTGTGCCTGCTGGTCCAGGTCGAGACCGCCGAGGCGATGCAGAGCCTCGAGGCAATCGCGCAGGTCGACGGGGTGGATGGCGTCTTCATCGGCCCCTCGGACCTTGCCGCCAGCATGGGTCATCCGGGCAATGCCGGCCATCCCGACGTGGTCGCCGCCATCGAGGGCGCCATCGGGCGGCTGAGGAAGGTCGGCGTGCCGGCCGGCATCCTGACACCGGACGAGACCTTCGCGAAGCGCTGCATCGAGCTTGGCACCAGCTTCACCGCCGTCGGCATCGACCTTGTCAGCCTCTCGCGCGCGGTCCGGACGCTCAGGTCGCGGTTCTAGCGGGCTACTCGGCCGCGCCGCGCTTTGCCGGGACGTTGACGAAGTCCTGCGCCGCCGGGCCGCGGATACGCTCGGTCAGCGCCCCGTCCACCTCGCTGCCGTCGTAGAGACCGACGAGGATTCCCCGTCGCCGCGACTGGCCGCGGCCGGCCAGGATCTCGGCGTCCGAGCGGGTCGTGCGCTGGCTCATGCGCCGCGCCCAGCGGCCGAGGCGCTCGTACATCCGGTCGATGATGGGCGCGTGCTCGGCGCTGGCGCCGAGGTCGGTGAACTCGTGCGGATCGTTCGCCATGTCGAAGAGCATCGGCCGGTGGCCCGGCCCTTCGGAATGGATGAACTTCCAGCGCTTGTCGGCGATCATGAAGAGCCGTGCCTGTCGCGGTTCGAGCCCGAGAGTCGCCGCCATGGGCGTCGCCGAATAGTCGTACTCGCTGACGGCGAAGTCGCGCCATTCCGGTGTCTCGCCGCGCAGGAGCGGCATCAGCGAGCGGCCCTCGACGATATGCGCCGGCACCTCGCCGCCCGCCGCCTCGATGAAGGTCGCGCAAAGATCGATCGCTTCGACCAGCTCGTCGCAGGTGGTGCCGCGCGTGGCGTC
>JBNLCA010000647.1:0-2027 GCA_050303575.1 Paracoccaceae bacterium | reverse complement strand
GTTGCGTTCCACTCCGGCGGAAGTCGTGTAAGGAATCTCGCCTCGGTCGTGCCTGACATTCCGGTCGCGGTCGAAGACATCGTCATGCGATGTGTGGATGCCGACCCGGCACGGCGTCCTCCTTCGGTCGAGGAGGTTCTTCGCGCTCTCCCGGGTGGGGATCCGCTCGACGCCGCGGTGGAGAGAGGAGAGACGCCGACTCCCGAAATGGTTGCGACCGCGTCGACTCCACATCAACCGAGCCGCAAGGTCGTGGCAAGCCTGCTCGCATTGATCGCCGTCATCTCGATCTTCAATGCCTGCCGGCGATCCTGCACAACGCGCCGGAGCGTATCCCGGCTGCGGTCGAGGCCGCGGTGACGGCCCATCGCGACGGCTATGACCGGGTCTTCGTCGTCTATGCCGACTGCGGCACCGGCGGGCAGCTGCAAGCCCTGTGCGCGCGTCTGGGTGTCGAGATGGTCGAGGGCCCGCACTGCTATTCCTTCTTCGAGGGCAACGCGGCCTTTGCCGCCCGCGACGAGATGACAGCCTTTTATCTGACCGACTTCCTGGCACGGCAGTTCGACGCCTTCGTCTGGCGGCCGCTCGGCCTCGACCGGCACCCCGAACTCAGGGACCTCTACTTCGGCAATTACCAGAAGCTGGTCTACCAGGCGCAGACCGATGATCCGGCGCTGACCGCGAAGGCCGAGGAGTGCGCCCGCCGGCTGGGTCTGGCGTTCGAGCGGCGCTTCACCGGCTACGGCGATCTCGCGCCGGCGCTCGGCTCGGCCTGACGCCAGGGTCCGGCACGCCGCCCCACCCTCTCCGACTGATCCCGCGCGGCCGTGCACCAACGTGAAGCAGATCGATCTTGAATATTCAACCTATGCGTGTTTAACTTTTGGTGACCGCTCGCTGTGCGCGAACAGGGCGAGTCCGGCAATCCGATCTCATCAAACGGCCCGTTGGGCGGAGGGCTTTTCCATGCTCGAGGCAGACGTCATCTTTCAGGAATATGTCGGGACGTTGGCCAGCGTCGACCTGCTGGGCGGCACCACCCTGCTTCTGAACCAGTTCGGTCCCGAGCAGACCGGCACCGTGCAGGACGATGACGGCACCGCGACGCCGGGCGAGCCCGGGATGATGCTCGACGGCTCGGACATGATCGTCGTCGGAACCGGCACCGTTCAGGCCGGAGTGGATACCGGGATCATCATCGTCGGGATCGGGCCCCAGGTTCAGGTCGTCCTTGTCGAGGATTCGGTGACGGGCGAGCAGTATTTCCTGTTCCCGGACGGCGTGCCGAGCGAGCTGGGCATGGTTGCCCTGATCCTCAACCTCGACACCGAGCCGATGGAAATGAACCTCGATTTCGAGCCGGTCTGCTTCGTCGCCGGAACGCCGATCCTGACAGTGGACGGCTTCCGCCCGGTCGAGACGATCCGCCCCGGCGACCAGCTGATCGACTGGCGCGGCGAGAGCGTCGGCGTCCTCTGGACCGGCGCGCAAAGGATCACCGGGCTTGCCGCGCCCGGGCGCGCCGATCTCAGGCCGCTTGCGCTCGACCCGGGCGCGTTCGGAGCAGCGGTCACCGAGGCAGTGCGGCTTTCGGGCAATCATCGCGTGATGGTGGGCGGGCCGGAAGTCGGATTCCATTTCGGCGAGGACCAGGTGCTGCTGGCCGCCAAGGGCCTTCTCGGAACGCCCGGCGCGGCGCCGGTAGAAGGGCAGAACGCCGTCGTCTATCACCACATCCTGTGCGAGCGCCACACCGTGATCTGTGCCGGCGGTCTGTGGTGCGAGACGCTGCTACTGGGCCCAGTCTCGACCGATGTCCTTAAGGGCCGTGCGCTTGTCGAGATCGAGGCGGCGGAAGAGGACGATTTGACCGGTGCGGCCCTTCCGCTGCGCCGCGCCTGCCTGCCGGTCCTGAAGATGCGCGAGGCGCCCCTCGTGACGCGATTTGAGCGTCTGAGCCAGGGCCGGGCGATTCAGATCGCGGCCTAGCCCGCCGCCGCGCCCGCCAGCTTTCGGATACGCTC
>JBNLCA010000646.1:0-3715 GCA_050303575.1 Paracoccaceae bacterium | reverse complement strand
GCCGGACGCGAACCGGCCGACCTCGTGATCCGCAAGGGCATCTGGGTCAACGTCCACACCCGCGAGGCGCTCGACAATTACGACATCGCCATCGCCGAGGGGCGGATCGCCTTCGTCGGCAAGGATGCCGGACCGATGATCGGGCCTCAGACCGAAGTGATCGAGGCGAACGGCCAGTACATGATCCCCGGCCTCTGCGACGGTCACATGCACATCGAGTCGGGCATGCCCACCCCGGCCGAATTCGCCGCCGCCGTCATCCCTCACGGTACCACGACGATGTTCACCGACCCGCACGAGATCGCCAATGTTCTCGGCCTCCAGGGTGTCCGGATGATGCACGACGAGGCGCTGATGCAGCCGGTCAACATCTTCACCCAGATGCCCTCCTGCGCGCCTTCCGCACCGGGGCTGGAAACCACCGGCTTCGAGATCAGCGCCGAGGATGTGGCCGAAGCGATGTCCTGGCCCGGCATCATCGGCCTTGGCGAGATGATGAACTTCCCCGGCGTGATCCACGGCGACAGGCAGATGCTGGCCGAGATGGCCGCCACGATGAACGCCGGAAAGACGGTCGGCGGGCACTATGCCTCGCCCGACCTGGGCTATCCGTTCCACGCCTATGTCGCAGGTGGTGCGGCGGACGACCACGAGGGCACGCGGGTCGAGGATGCCCGCGCCCGGGCCCGGCAGGGGATGCGGGCGATGCTGCGCCTGGGCTCGGCCTGGTACGACGTCGAAAGCCAGATCCCCGTCATCACCGAGATGGGCCTTGACCCGCGCTCGTTCATCCTGTGCACCGACGACTGCCATTCCGGCACGCTGGTGAACGACGGCCACATGAACCGCGTCGTCCGCCACGCGATCGACTGCGGCTGCGATCCGCTGGTTGCGCTCCAGATGGCGACGATCAACACCGCGTCCCACTTCGGGCTGGAGCGCGAGCTGGGGAGCCTGACACCGGGCCGCCGCGCCGACGTGATCCTGACCTCGGACCTCAGAACGCTGCCGATCCACAGGGTCATCGCGCGGGGCCGCACTGTCGCCGTCGACGGGGTCCTGACGACCGTTTGCCCGCATTACGACTGGCCCGACGCCGCCCGCCAGACGGTGCATCTGCGCCGCCCGGTCACGGCGGACGATTTCGTCGTTCCCGCACCGGGGGGCGCGAACGCGGTCACGGCAAAGGTCATTGGCGTTGTCGAAAACCAGGCCCCGACCAAGGCCTTGACGGCCGAACTTCACGTAACCGACGGTCGCGTCGAACCCGACGAGGCGCAGGACGTCGCGCAGATCGCGCTGGTCGAACGCCACCGCGCGACCGGCGGCGTGACGAACGGCTTCGTCTCGGGCTTCGGTTACAGGGGCCGGATGGCGATTGCCTCGACCGTGGCGCATGACAGCCACCACATGATCGTCGTCGGCACCAGCCGCGAGGACATGGCCGCCGCCGCCAACCGCCTTGCCGAGATCGGCGGCGGCGTCACCGTCTGGAAGGACGGCGCGGAGATCGCGCTTGTCCCCTTGCCCATCGCCGGCCTGATGTCCGACAGCCCCGCAGCCGAGGTCGCCGCGCAGGCAAGCCGCATGGTCGAGGCGATGGCGGAAGTCGGCTGCACGCTCAACAACGCCTACATGCAGCATTCGCTTCTGGCACTGGTCGTGATACCGGAACTGCGCATCTCGGACCTCGGGCTCGTCGACGTGACGAAGTTCGAGGTGACCGAGCTTTTCGAAGGGACCACGACATGAAGGCCGACACCAAGCCGCCCTATGTGACGCCGGTCCAGCCCAAGGCCGAAAGCTTCAAGGACGCCAAGAAGGCGGTTGCCCGGCTTGATGAGCTCTATTCCGGCGCGACCTCCTTTCTGCGCGAGAAATTCGCCGAGACGCTGACCAAAGGCCGGCCCAAGCACCGGTTCCGCGCCTATTATCCCGAGGTCCGGATCACCACGACGAGCTATGCCCATGTCGACAGCCGCCTGAGCTTCGGCCACGTCGCCGCGCCTGGAACCTACTCGGCGACGATCACCCGGCCCGACCTCTTCCGCGCCTACCTGATCCAGCAGATCGGCCTTCTGATCCAGAACCACGGTCTGGCGGTGCAGATCGGCCCGTCCTCGACGCCGATCCCGATCCACTTCGCCGCCGCCAACGACGAGACGCTCTCGGTCCCGCAGGAGGGCGTGCTCGACTTCCCGCTGCGCGACGTCTTCGACGTGCCGGACCTCGCCACCACCAACGACGACATCGTCAACGGCACGCGGCTGACCCACCCGGACGGATCGGCGCCGCTGGCCCCCTTCACCGCCCAGCGCGTCGACTATTCGTTGGCGCGCCTCAGCCACTACACCGCCACCTCGGCCGAGCATTTCCAGAACCACATCCTCTTCACCAACTACCAGTTCTACGTGGAAGAATTCGAAGCCTTCGGCCGCAAGGTCCTGGCCGAGGATCAGGGCTACACCTCGTTTGTCGGGCCGGGCGATGCCGAGATCACCTCGCCCGACGGCGAGATTCCCAGCCTGGGCAAGCTGCCGCAGATGCCCACCTACCACCTGAAACGGCCGAACAATGCCGGGATCACGCTGGTGAACATCGGCGTCGGCCCGTCGAACGCCAAGACCGCGACCGACCATATCGCCGTTCTGCGCCCGCATGCCTGGCTGATGGTCGGCCATTGCGCCGGGCTGCGGAACAGCCAGTCCCTCGGCGACTTCGTGCTGGCGCACGGCTACCTGCGCGAGGATCACGTGCTGGACGACGATCTGCCGGTCTGGGTGCCGATCCCCGCGCTGGCCGAGATCCAGATCGCGCTGGAAGACGCGGTCGAGGAAGTCACCGAACTGGAAGGCTATGATCTGAAACGGATCATGCGCACCGGCACCGTTGCCACGATCGACAACCGAAACTGGGAGTTGCGCGACCAGTCCGGCCCGGTCCAGCGGCTTTCGCAGTCGCGCGCCATCGCGCTCGACATGGAGTCGGCCACCATCGCCGCGAACGGTTTCCGCTTTCGGGTGCCCTACGGCACGCTCCTGTGCGTGAGCGACAAGCCGCTGCATGGTGAACTCAAGCTTCCCGGCATGGCCACGCAGTTCTATAAAACACAGGTGACCCGGCATCTCCTGATCGGAATCCGGGCCATGGAACGGCTGCGCGAGATGCCTCTGGAACGCATCCACAGTCGCAAACTGCGCAGTTTCGAGGAGACTGCCTTCCTCTGACCCGGCAAAAACCCGCAAAATGCATGAAAAACAGGGGATAACTCACACA
Source organism: Paracoccaceae bacterium (assembly GCA_050303575.1). Classification (GTDB taxonomy): domain Bacteria; phylum Pseudomonadota; class Alphaproteobacteria; order Rhodobacterales; family Rhodobacteraceae; genus JBNLCA01. The sequence continues at coordinate 439 of JBNLCA010000646.1, read as the reverse complement.
ATGTGTTGTGCGCACCCCCTACATTCCTGTAAATCATCGCAATGAGCCCCAATCAGAGGGCTGAACGAGGAGACCATTACATGGCAACCAAACCGGCGAAACCGATGACCAAGGCCCAGCTCGTCACCGCGCTGGCCGAGAAGATCGGCTCGGACAAGAAAACCGCGACGGCCGCGATCGATGGCCTGAGCGACATCATCCACGCGGAAGTCAAAAAGGGCGGTGCCGTCACCATCCCGAACGTCGGCAAGGTTTCCTGCCGCGCGCGTCCGGCCCGCATGGTCCGCAACCCGGCGACGGGCGAGCAGATCAAGAAGCCGGCCGACAAGGTCGTGAAGATGTCGATCGCCAAGGCGCTGAAAGACACCGTCAACGGCTGATCGAAGTACCTTACGCTACGGGTACAGGGGCTGCCTTCGGGCAGCCTCGTTATTTTTCA
>JBNLCA010000645.1:0-9536 GCA_050303575.1 Paracoccaceae bacterium | reverse complement strand
CAGGCGGCCAAGAAGCGCGCGCGGGGCTGATAGCGCCACCAGCCTTTCGCCTGTCCTGTCCGCGGGTTAGAGGGGTCGCCAGACAAGGAGACACCGAATGACCAAGGCTTCCGTTTTCCATGACCGCATGCTGTCCTTGGGCCTTGCCCGCGTCTCCGAGGCCGCAGCGCTCGCCTCGGCCAAGCTGATCGGGCGCGGTGACGAGAAGGCCGCCGACCAGGCGGCCGTGAACGCCATGCGCGACCAGCTCAACCTTCTCGACATCAAGGGCGTCGTCGTCATCGGCGAGGGCGAGCGCGACGAGGCGCCGATGCTGTTCATCGGCGAGGAGGTCGGCAACGGCCAGGGCCCCGAGGTCGACATCGCGCTCGACCCGCTGGAGGGGACGACGCTGACCGCCAAGGACATGCCGAACGCGCTGACCGTCATCGCGATGGCGCCGCGCGGCACGCTGCTGCACGCACCCGACGTCTACATGGACAAGCTCGCCATCGGGCCGGGCTATCCCAAGGACGTGGTCACGCTCGACATGGAGCCTGCCGAGCGGGTGAAGGCGCTTGCCAAGGCGCGCGGCTGCGACATGTCCGACATCACCGTCTGCGTTCTGGAACGACCGCGCCACGCCGAGATGATCGCCGAGATCCGCAAGACCGGCGCGGCGATCCGTCTCATCACCGACGGCGACGTGGCGGGCGTCATCCACTGCGCCGAGGCGGCGATCACCGGCATCGACATGTACATGGGCCAGGGCGGCGCGCCCGAGGGCGTGCTGGCGGCTTCGGCGCTCAAATGCATGGGCGGCCAGATGTGGGGCAAGCTGGTCTTCCGCAACGATGACGAGAAGTCGCGGGCCGGGCGCGCGGGGATCAAGGACCTGAACCGAACCTATGCGCGCGACGACATGGTGACGGCCGACGTCATCTTCGCCGCGACCGGCGTGACGGACGGTTCGATCCTGGCCGGCATCAAGCGCGAGGTCGGCCACCTGACCGCCGAGACGATCCTGATGCGGTCGAAGACCGGTTCGGTCCGCCGGATGATCTACCGGAACCCGGTCAAGTGAGGGCGCTGGCGCTCCTCGCCTTCGTGCCGTCGCTGGCGCTGGCCGAGCCCCGGATCGAGGATTGCCTGATTGACCTTCCGGCGACCGAGGGCGCCGGTGTCATGGTCCATTCCGAGGATGGTGAGATCCGCCTGATGACGGTCGGCCAGTACGGCGAGACCGTTCGGCAGGAGATGGACGTCCTGCCGCTTTCGGATGGCGACGCGATCCTGAACGTCCGGCTGATCCGCTACAGCCGCCCCATCTACCAGGAGGACGGCGGCCTGCTGGAGCAGAAACTCGCCGACAGCGTCCGTGCCGTCGTGCGCGACGGCAGGATCTGTGAGGGCGACCAGTGCTTCACTCCCTTCACGGGCGAGCTGACGCGGGAGTCGGTCCAGGACATCTACGATCGCTTTCTCGCGGCCTTTCCCACCCGAAGCGACTGCGCGTTGCTCTATCCCCGCTGAGCCGGCTTGATCCGGAACGATCGTTCTGACACCCGGAGCCTATGCCCCGGACAACTCCCTTGCCGTCGAAGGCGCCATGGATCGCCGCCCGGTTGGCGCCGGTTGCCTTGACTGGCGCGTCGATAGAGCTCGCGCCGTAGCCGTGGTGCCAGAAATGATCCTGCGCTCGGTCCTCCTCAATGCCGTCTGGATCAACCTCTCCGAGGTCGTACGCCACTTCGTCTTCGTCATGCCGATGATGCGCGCCGCGCTCCCCGGTTCGGCGCCGATGGACATGCCCGTCTTCCTGATCTGGGGCGTCTGGGTCACGATCCTGATCCTCGCCGCCACCGGCTTTTGCTGGCTGGTGCTCGACCGCTTCGGCGCGAGCTTACGGACCGCCCTTGCCGCCGGCACCGCGCCCCGGGCGGCGATATTCGTCACCCTGTGGCCTGGACCTACGGAACATGAACCTTGCTACCCTGCCGATCCTCGCCACCGCCCTTCCGCTCGCCTAGGTCGAGATGGCGGCGGCGGCACTGATCACCCACCACGCCATGCGTGGCTGAGCCTTGCCAAACGCGGCCCGGCGGGCGAAACCCGCCGCATGGGTGATTTCCTCGACGTCTCCGCCTCGCTGACCGGCCGCCGCTGGGTCGGCCCCACACCCGAGGAGGATCGCCTCGCCGAGGCGATGGTGCAGGCGACCGCCCTGCCCCAGCCCGTTGCCCGGATCCTGGTCAGCCGCGGCGTGGCGCCGGCGGAGGCCGAGGCGTTCCTGGAACCGAAACTGCGCGACCTGATGCCCGATCCCCTGACGCTGAAGGACATGGGCACCGCCGCCGAGCGGTTCGTCCAGGCGGTACGCGGGCGCGAGCGGATCGCCATCTTCGCCGACTATGACGTCGACGGCGGCGCTTCGGCGGCGCTGTTGATCTCGTGGCTGAGGGCGATCGGCCTGAAGGCCACGCTCTACATCCCCGACCGGATCGACGAGGGTTACGGGCCGAATGTGCCGGCCATGCAGGCCCTGGGCGCCGAGCATGACCTCATCGTCTGCGTCGACTGCGGCACGCTCAGCAACGAACCGGTGGCGGCGGCGGGCTGCGACGTCCTGATCCTCGACCATCACCTCGGGTCCGAGACCCTGCCCCCCGCCCGCGCCGTCGTGAACCCCAACCGGCAGGACGAGGACGGCGCGCTGGGCTATCTCTGCGCGGCCGGGGTGGTGTTCCTGTTCCTCGTCGAGGTGAACCGCCAGCTGCGCGCGCATGGTGCCGCGAACCCCGAACTGATGCCGCTTCTCGACCTTGTGGCGCTGGCGACGGTTGCGGACGTGGCGCCGCTCACCGGGCTCAATCGCGCCTTCGTGCGGCAGGGCCTTGCGGTCATGGCCCGGCGCGGGCGCGTCGGCCTGCGCGCGCTTTCGGACGTCGCTCGGCTCGACCGGCCGCCCGCCGCCTACCACCTTGGCTTCCTTCTCGGTCCGCGCGTCAATGCCGGCGGCCGGATCGGTGCCGCCGACCTCGGCGCCCGGCTCTTGTCGACCGAGGATCCGCACGAAGCCGCAGCGCTGGCCGAGCGTCTTGACAAGCTCAACGACGAGCGCCGGGCGATCGAGGCCGCCGTGCTGGCCGACGCCACCGCGCAGGCCGAGGCGCGCGGCACCGACGGCCCCTTGGTGTGGGCAGCGGGTGACGGCTGGCACCCCGGCGTCGTCGGCATCGTCGCCTCGCGCCTGAAGGAGGCGTTCCACCGCCCGGCCGTCGTCATCGGCTTTGACGAGGCGGGCGAAGGCAAGGGCTCGGGCCGCTCGGTCGAGGGCATCGATCTCGGCGCATCGGTCCAGCGCCTCACGGCCGAGGGCCTGCTGATCAAGGGCGGCGGGCACCGGATGGCCGCGGGCCTGACCGTCGCGCGGGAGACGCTCGAACCGGCCATGGAGCGGCTCGGCGACCTTCTCGCCCGGCAGGGCGCCGGCGCGGCCGGGCCGCGCGACCTGCGTCTCGACGGGCTCCTGATGCCGGGCGCCGCGACGCCCGACCTCGTCGCCAGGATCGAGACGGCCGGCCCCTTCGGCGCCGCCGCCCCGGCACCGCGCTTCGCGCTGCCCTCGGTCCTCGTCCGCCACGCCCGCCGGGTCGGTGAAAGCCACCTGAAACTCACCGTCGAGGCAGACGGCGCGCGTATCGAGGCGATCGCCTTCCGCGCCTACGAAGGCCCGCTCGGCCCAGGGCTCGAGGCACTGACGGGCGCGCCGGTGCATCTTGCCGGCAAGCTCGACCTAAACCACTGGCAGGGCCGCGTTTCGGTCGAACTGCGCCTCGACGACGCCGCCCCGGCCTGAGCGCCGCGACGCGGAAAAACCGCTTGCGAGTCGCGCCGCCTTTGCCTAAGAACCGCTCCACGCCACGGATGGCCCGTTCGTCTATCGGTTAGGACGCCAGGTTTTCAACCTGGAAAGAGGGGTTCGACTCCCCTACGGGCTGCCACCATCTCCGGAAGACTGCGGTAATGCATGGGGTTGATCCTCGTGACATGCCCCTGCCCGCTGATCCGCCTTCGGACCGAATGCAAGACTTGGCAGGCTGAGGCGCGGCCAGTTCGCCGGCCCCGGCTTCCAGCCGCCCGCCGACCCGGATAAGGTCCCGATCCGCAGCCACGACTCCCCGGAAGATCCCATGCCTGTCATTGACGCCCTTGTCTGCGCCGAGCCCGGAACCCTGAAGATCGAACGGCGAACGGCAGAGCGTCGCGGCCCCGACCATGCGCTGGTGAGGCCCCTGCGCGTCGGCATCTGCGGCACCGATTACCATATCTTCGAAGGCAAGCATCCGTTCCTCGCCTATCCGCGCGTGATGGGGCACGAGATCGCCTGCGAGGTGGTCGAGGCCGCCGACGGAGCGGGCGTCGCACCGGGCGACGTCTGCGTGGTCAATCCCTATCTTGCCTGCGGCACCTGCGTCGCCTGCCGGGCCGGAAAGCCGAACTGCTGCGTCGCGGTCTCGGTGCTTGGCGTCCACGAGGACGGCGGAATGGCCGGGCTTCTGTCGCTGCCCGCCGCCAACCTGATCCGGGGCGACGGCCTGACCGCCGACCAGTGCTCGGCCGTCGAGTTCCTTGCGATCGGGGCGCACGCCGTCCGCCGGGGCGGTACCGGACCCGGCGATCACGCGCTTGTCGTCGGTGCCGGGCCCATCGGTATCGGCACCGCCCTTTTCGCGCGGCTGGCCGGGGCCGAGGTGACGCTCGCCGATCTCGACGAAGCGCGGCTCGCGCAGGCAAGCGCGATCACCGGGGGCGACACGATGCGCGCGGGCGACGGCATGCGGGACGCCGTTGCCCTGGCCACCGCAGGTGAAGGCTTCGACATCGTCTTCGACGCCACCGGCAACCGCGACTCGATCGAGGCAGGCTTCGTCCTCGTCGCGCATGGTGGACGCTACGTGCTGGTGAGCATCGTCAAGGATACGATCAGCTTTCCCGACCCCGAGTTCCACAAGCGCGAGATGACGCTCATCGGCAGCCGCAACGCGACGGACGAGGATTTCCAGCGGGTCATGCAGGCGATGCGCGCGGGCGATATCCCGATGGAGCGGATCATCACCCATCGCACGACGCTGGAAGGGGCGGTGCGGGATCTGCCCGCGTGGGCGCACGACAAGCGCGGCCTGATCAAGGCGCTGGTCGAACTCTAGCGGGCACTCTGCGCGCCCGGACCTAGAAGCCGACAAGCGACAGGAGCCAGGGCTTGGGCCAAGTCTGAACCAGCAGGAGGTCGAAGGCGATGTAGATCGTGGTGCCGACCGCGCCCATCGTGATCAAGGTCGCCATCGGTCCGGGTCGCCCGAACCAGAGCGCCGCAAGGCCGATGAACGCGACCGGCCCTGCAACATGGCCGATCAGGAACATCATCAGGCCAAGCCCGGCGACTGCGGCCATGAAACCAAGGTCGGAGAGCGGCTGCCAGCGCACGCCCAGGTCAGGACCCCGGCGCCACGCCTGCACCATCAGGAGCGGCGCGCAGACCAGGATCAGCCCGGCGATGATCGCGGGGAAGATGCCGGCGGCGAACGGCAGTCGGCTCGACGCGACCAGGCAGCCGGCCGCGCCAAGCGCGACGAGTGCGGTGAAGGCGATGTCGGGGCCTCGCGGCGCGAGGGACGCCCCCAACCGGCCGCGCCGCCAACTTGCCAGCTGCCGGATCAGCATCGCCGCCGAGACCGCCAGGACGACAATCACCATCGGCTGCGCCAGCCATTCCCAGCCCGAGATCTGGTAGGTCAGGAAGAAGAACCGTTCGAGATTGGGACCGAGAACGAAGCCCAGCGCGAAGGCCGGGCGCGGCCAGCCGAGCCGCCCCATCGCCAGACCGATGGCGCCGAAGGTCAGCAGCGTCACCAGGTCAAGCATCACGCGGTTGGTCTGGAGTGCCCCCAGCACCACGAAGACGAGCGCGATCGGGACCAGTGACGTCGCCGGCACGGTGGCGAGGCGGGCAAGCGTGCCGGTCATGCCAAGGCAGATGCCGGCGCCGATGACGTTGGCCAGCGCGATCGCCAGCACCATGCTGACCAGAAGCGGCGCGTGGTCGGTCAGCATCGACGGGCCCGGCACGATGCCGTGGATCATGAACGCGCCGAGAAGGATCGCCATCGGCGCCGATCCGGGGATGCCGAAGGCCAGCGTCGGCAGGAGCGAGCCGCCCTCCTTGGAGTTGTTGGCGCTTTCCGGTGCGATGACGCCGCGGATATTGCCCTCGCCCAGCGGAACGTCCTTGCCGGGCCGCCGCGCCGCATCGCCGTAGGCGACCCACTCGATCACCGTGACACCGACGCCTGGCACCGCGCCGAGAAGCGAGCCGATGGCGCTTGACCGCAGGACCAGCGGCCAGTTTCTCAGCGTGTCGCGGATGCCGCGTCCCAGGCCGCCCTTCTCGGTCGCGGTCGACTCGCTCTGGATCTGGCCGCGCCTCAGGAGATTCGCCAGTTCCGGCAGGCCGAAGAGGCCAAGGAACAGGATCGCCGTCGGCACCCCCTCCCACAGGTAGACCTGGCCGAAGGTCCAGCGCGCCTCGCCCTCGACCGGATCAAGCCCGCTATAGGCGACGAGCGCGCCGAAGAGCGCGGCGATCACGCCCTTGAGCGGGCTGCGTCCGGACAGCATCGAAACGAGCGTCAGACCAAAGGCGGTGATGGCGAGGAGATCGCCGTAATTCAGCAGAAGAACGAGCGGACGCATGAAGGGAAGCGACAGCGCCAGCACCAGCGCCCCGAAGACGCCGCCGATCATCGAGGCCGAATAGGCCGCGCCCAGGGCGCGGGCCGCCTGCCCCTTCTTGGCCAAAGCGTGCCCGTCGAGCACCGTCGCGGCCGCCCCCACCGTGCCGGGGACCCCGATCATCACCGCGGGGATCGTGTCCGAGGTTGTCGTCACCGACGCCATCCCCAGTAGCAGCGCGAAGGCGGCGACCGGGTCGAGCGTGTAGGTGACCGGAATCAGGAGCGTCAGCCCGAAGATCCCGCCCAGCCCCGGGATCACGCCCAAGGCCAGGCCGAAGATCACGCCCAGCACCAGAATGCCGAGGCGGAACGGGTCCATCAGCTCCCCGACCGCCGTCAGGAGGACATCCATGCGTAGGCGCCCCTGGACCCTGCGCTATTGCGCCAGCGTGCGCGCCATCTCCTTGATCTCGGGATCGGCATTCGCGAAGCCCTCGATCATCTCCTGAACCCTCGCCCCGCCGGTATAGTGCAGTTCGACCCCGCGCTGGGCGGCATCGGCCACGAAGTCCGGATCGGCGCCCATTGCGTCGAAGGCGTTCCGCAGCGTCGCGACGACGTCATCGGGAACCGCCGGACCGACCAGGAACGGCAGGTGAACCTCGCTCGACGAGAAGGTCAGCGCCACGGCGGCGCGCAGTTTCTCGTCGGTGACCCGGTCGAGCAGGAAGGGAACGCCCTCAAGCTCGTTTTTCGGCGTCACCGACATCTCGGTGATGATGTTGAACCGTTCCATCATGTCGCCCTGGCTCAGCGTCGTGAGGCCGATGCCGCAGCGCGCCTGAAGATCGCCCCGCTCCATGCCGAGGTCGATCTCGGCCGCGCTCTTGAAGCCTGTGACGATCTCGTAGTTCGCGTCGAGCGCGTTCTTGATCGCGGCCGGGAAGATGTAGGTCGTGCTGTCCGGCCCGGTGGCGCCGACCTTGAACTCCTCGGTCAGGAACTTGTCGAGCGTGTCGATCCCCGACGCCTTTGGCGTGATGCAATACGAGGCCGAGTTGGTCATCGAGGCGAGATAGTGCGCGGCGAGCGGATCGAAGTCGGTGTTGCCGGGGTCGAAGACCGGCAGAAGCGCAAGGGCTGAGCTGACCATCGCGATCTGGGTTCCGTCGGCGGCGCCCGCTTCCATCGTCAGCTTGGCAAGCTTCATGCTCCCCGCGCCGGGCACGTTCTCGACGACGACGGCGGGATTGCCGGGAAGGAACCGGCCCAGATGATCGGCCACGAGGCGCGCGGTGACATCATACGATCCGCCCGGACCGTAGCCCACCTGTATCGTAACCTGCTGGGCCGAGGCGGCAGTTGCCGCAAGTGCAAGAAGGCCAGCGGCGATGGATTTGAACATGGTGTATCCCTTTTCGTCAGAAATCAGCTGGCCGCCGCGATCATGCGACGATCCAGAAACGCTTCGGTCAGGCGGCGGCGGTCGGTCTTGCCGGCGGCGGTCGCGGGCAGGTCGTCAAGGATAATGATCTCTATCGGATAACGCGGGCCAAGCCGGGCGGCCATGTGCGCCTCGAACCCGGCGCGGTCGAAGCCCGCGTCGGGGACGAGCGCGAGGCCGACATGGTCCATGCCGCTCTCGACCGGCGCGCGGAACGCGGCGACCTCGCGCAGCGCGGGAAACTGGCGGGCGACGGCTTCGAACTCGGACGGCGCGCGCTTGTTGCCGCCGACATTCAGGAATTCGCTCCGCCGTCCGGTGAACTGGAACGACCCGTCCGGCAGGATGCGCCCGATATCGCCCGTCGCCACCCAGCCGTCCGGATCGCAGACCGGCGCGCCCGAGGGAAACTCGGTGACACGGATCGCCTCGGGCACGCGCAGCCAGAGCTCGCCGCCCGTGGAGGGATCGGAGCTAGCGCCCGTCTCGTCCGCGAACCTGTACTCCTGGTCGGCATAGATCGGCCCGACGACACCCGGCGTCGCCTCGGCGAGCGCGGGCCGGAAGTGCGCGATCGAGCCGGTCTCGCTGCTGCCGTAGCAGAGGACGACCTCGGCCCCGAGAAGCGCCTCGCCGCGTGCCGCCTGCGCGGGCGAGACCTCGCCGCCGCCGACCATCACCGCCTTCAACGCTTCGGGGCGGATGCCGGTCGCCTCGGCGGCGTCGAGCAGCCGTGCGAAGTTGTAGGGCGAGACGAAGGCCGAGGTCGCGCCGTGCGCCACAATGGCGTTCAGCGACGCCGCGTGCGTGCCGCCGGGATGGAGCTGCAGCGCACCCGCCACGAGCGCGCGGACCATGTGGTTGAAGAAGGGCGAGGACGCCGGCGCGTAGCCGATGAAAAGCGGCCCGTCCGGCACGCCGCGCCAGTCCGAGCCGCGCAAGGCGCGCGCGAGCGCGGCCTCCTCGCTGATGAGGCGGAACTTCGGCCGCCCGGTCGTGCCCGACGTCGCCCGGACCATATGGCCGCCTCCGGCCGCGGCGATCATCCGGCGCGGCGGGCGGATCCAGCCGGCATCGACCACGATTTCACGGGCATCGCCGCGGGACGCGCCCGGCGGCACCAGGCGCCAGTCGACGGCCATGCCGAAGGCAGCCGCATCGACCCCGCCCGGCAGGGTCATCGCCGTCGCCCCCAACCGCACGACGGCAAGCCGCAGAAGATTTCCGGCGATCGCGTCCTCGATCTGGACGGCGACCAGATCTGCGGGCCCGACACCACGATCCTCAAGTGCCTCGGCAAAGGCGACGATGGTGAAGAATAGGTTCTCGAATGCGACAGGAACGCCAGCGGGATCGATCATCGCCACGCGGGCGCCGTT
>JBNLCA010000644.1:0-2441 GCA_050303575.1 Paracoccaceae bacterium | reverse complement strand
CGGGCCGTCCTTGCCGTCCGCCTCGATGATCGCCTCGCCGCCGAAGAGCGGCAGGTCGGCGCGGTAGGTGCCGTCCGGCTCGACATTGTAGGTCATCGGCAGGCCGAACTTGACGCCCAACTGGTAGTCGTCGTCGCCGTGCGAGGGAGCAGTATGGACAAAGCCCGTGCCCGCGTCGTCGGTGACGTGATCACCGGGGAGCATCGGGACAGGGAAGTTCCAGTTGTTTCCGTCGTCGGATTCGCTTTCAACGAGCCCGCGGAATGGGTGTGCGAGGGCAAGGGCTTCCAAGTCGTTGTCCGAGACGTCGCGCAGGCGTTTGAAAGTCTCGACCTTCCCCGACGCAAAGATCGCCTCAGCAAGCTTGTCGGCAACGAGGACCTTTTCGCCCGATACTGCGGTCGAGTTCTCGGTTACCGTCAGCACTTCATAGAGGCCGTAGGCGATATCCGGGTTGAACGCGACCGCGCGGTTCTGAGGTATGGTCCACGGGGTGGTAGTCCAGATGAGGACCGTAGTGCCAACGAAGTCAGACGGAGGATTCGTCAACGCCCAGTCTTCTGTCTCTTCAGGCGTCGCCCCAAAAATGCCCTTACCGAGGCGAGCCAGAAGCTGAGCACGATCCTTGCTCTGACCGAAGACCGGAAACCGCACCCACACCTGGTGGCTGGTGTGGTCATGGTACTCGACTTCGGCCTCGGCCAGCGCCGTCTTTTCGACCGGGCTCCACATCACCGGCTTCGAGCCCTGATAGAGGGTGCCGTTCATGAGGAACTTCATGAACTCTTCGGCGATCACCGCCTCGGCGTGGTAGGCCATCGTCAGGTAGGGATCGGCCCAGTTGCCGGTGACGCCGAGGCGCTTGAATTCCTCGCGCTGGATGTCGACCCAGCCTTCGGCGAACTTGCGGCATTCCTGGCGGAAGGCCACCACGTCGACCTCGTCCTTGTTCTTGCCGGCCTTGCGATATTGCTCCTCGATCTTCCACTCGATCGGCAGGCCGTGGCAGTCCCAGCCGGGGACGTAGCGGGCATCCTTGCCCATCATCTGCTGCGAGCGGACGACCATGTCCTTGAGGATCTTGTTCAGCGCGTGGCCGATATGAAGGTGGCCGTTGGCATAGGGCGGGCCGTCGTGGAGCGTGAAGGGCTCGCGTCCCTGTTTCTCGCGCAGGCGGTCGTAGACGCCGATCCGGGCCCAGCGGTCGAGCCAGCCGGGCTCGCGGTCCGGAAGACCGGCGCGCATGGGAAAGTCGGTTTCGGGCAGGAAGACGGTCGATCGGTAGTCGGGCGTGTCGGCGCACATCGTATGCGGTCCTTCGGATGGTTCGGTGGGATCGGTGGGGCGCGGTCGTGCGCCTTTACCCGGCGGGGCTGAACTCAGGCCGCCGGGCCGATAATTCGGGATATGCCGATCGCCCATCGCATGAGAGGGCTTATAGGCAAGGGTGCGGGCGGCGTAAAGGTGCTCTTGCAGGGGGTGGCCGGGCGGGGCAGGAAGGGGGCATGATCCCGCCGCGTTTCGACATCAGCGAAGAGCAGATCGACCGGGTCGTGGCCCGCTTCTACGAGGCCGTCCGGGTTCATCCGGGGCTGGGGCCGGTCTTCGCGGCGCATGTGAGCGACTGGCCGGCGCACGAGGCCAAGATCGGGCGGTTCTGGCGGAATGCGATCCTGTTCCAGCGGAGCTATGACGGCAACCCGATGGCGGTGCACCAGGCGGCGGGGAATGTCCGGCCGGGCATGTTCGACGCCTGGCTGGGCCTTTTCGACAGCGTTCTTGGGCGCGAGTTGCCGGCCGAAACGGCGGCGGCCTGGTCGGCACTGGCACACCGGATCGGGAATGGCCTGCGCTACGGGCTGGTCGAGAAGGCGGTGACCGCCGAGGGCGTGCCGAAGCTGCGCTAGCGGTCCGGTGCGCCGGTCGGGTCCGGTTCAGGAGGCGGCAGTGTCCTCGGCCGGTGCCTGTTGTGCCGCCCAGCGGTTCAGCCAGGCAAGGCCGGCGAGCGACAGGCCGAGCGCCAGGAACGAGAAGACCCGCAAAAGGCCGTTGAGGCCCGAGGCATCGATCAGGAAGACCTTGGCGACGGCGATCGCGATCACCGTCATGGCGATGCGGCGCAGGCCCGGGCTCGCCTTGGCGATGGCCTGATAAAGAAGGACCCCGCCCGTCACCAGAAGCAGAACGGTGTAGGTGTAAAGCTCGGGCTGGGAGACGCCGAGATTGCCGTCGACGCGGCCGCCGTGCCAGAAGCGTCGGATTTCGAGGATGACATACCAGACGGCGAAGATGATGCCGATCCAGCGGAAGACCGGCCGCCATGGCAGCCAATGCGCCCGGATCGAGAGGCCGATGAAGAGGGCGGCGGGCAGGGCGTAGGCGACGGCCACGCTGTCGAAGATCAGCGGGCCCTTCGGGTTTCCTGTGATTCCGATCGCCGG
>JBNLCA010000643.1:0-6045 GCA_050303575.1 Paracoccaceae bacterium | reverse complement strand
ACGTTGTCCGGCACCTTGCGCATGCCGTCCATGTCGTCCGAAAAGCAGATCAGCCGCGTCGGGATGTCCGAGATCACCTCGAACGCCCGGCGGATCATCGTCGTCCGCGCCACCTCGCCGAAGGTGCCGATATGCGGCAGGCCCGAGGGTCCGTAGCCCGTCTCGAAAAGCACATGGCCCTTCTCGGGCGGCGCCTTCTCGTAGCGTTTCAAGAGGCGACGCGCTTCCTCGAAAGGCCAGGCTTTTGAGGTCATCGCGGCGTCGCGCAGACTGGACATCGGCTTTCCCTTGCACTTCAGGCCCGATCGGCCGGGCAAGGCTACCTATTGCCCTGCCCCGCCCCCGTCAATAATGTCGCGGTGCAGCATTTGCCGGAGGAAGCCTTGTCCGACGTATCCGCCTCGATGACCGCACAGGACGCGCTCGTCGCCGTCATGTTCGCCGTGTCCGTCTCGGACGAGGAGATCCGCACCGCCGAACTGGTCACGATCGAACGGATCGTGAACCACCTGCCGGTCTTCGCCGATTACGATTCCGACCGGCTGAAGACGGTATCCCGCACCGTTCTCGACCTCTTCAGCGAGGAAGACGGGCTCGACGCGCTCTTCGGGCTGATCCGCGACGCGCTTCCCGACAAGCTGAACGAGACCGCCTATGCGCTCGCCTGCGATGTCGCGGCTGCCGACGGCACCCTCGGACAGCCGGAATTGCGGCTTCTCGAAGAGATCCGGCACGAGCTGAATATCGACCGCCTGCACGCCGCCGCGATCGAGCGCGGCGCCCGCGCGCGGCACATGACGGTCTGATTCCGGGACCGTCTCCGCACCGCAACGCCTGTGCCCGGTTTGCGCCGGTCGTCTCTTAATGAGACACACTTGCCGTTCTATGCCTTGGATTAAACACATTTATTTACTAGCATTTCGCCTTCTGACGGCGGTTGGTCAGCAGTCCGCACGTCATCAACGCTAAGAAACCTTAGGAGCACGTAAGAATGCCCACCCTGCGATCGCTTGTCAGCGCCACGGCGCCGGCTGCCGTGCTGTGTGTCGCCGCGGGGGCGGCCGACGCGCAATCCTTGTGCCAATCCTATACCGTCCAGCGCGGCGACAACCTGAGCGCCATCGCCACCCGCGCCAACGTCAGCGGCGGCTACCGGGCCGTCTTCGACGCCAACCGCGGCATCCTGCGCAGCCCGAACGTGATCCGGGTCGGCCAGGACCTGTCGATCCCCTGCGCCGACGGCTCGCTTCCGGCCGGCGCCAGCGCCTCGACCGGCGGCCGCGCAAACGGCGTGGTGCAGGTCATCAACGCCACCTCCGAGGTGAAGATCATCACGCTCACCAACGAGCCGGCGATGATCATCCGCCTCGACTCCGCGCCGGCGACGACGGTCCAGGTTTCGGCCGGCACGGCGCAGACCATCTCGGTCACGCCGGCCCCGTCCGCGCCCGCGCCCGCGACGACCACCGTCGCGGCGGCCGAACCGGCCCCGGTCCAACCGGCGGCGCCCGCGGCCGCGCAGCCTGCCGCGGCAACCACCGCACCGGCGGCCGCACCGGTGACCATCAAGTTCGTCACCGGCACCTTCCCGCCCTGGTCGGGCGAGGACCTGCCGGAGCAGGGCTTCTTTACCGAGCTGATCAAGAAATCGCTCGAGGCGAGCGGCGCCAACTTCGACTTCACGGTCACCTTCGTCGAGGACTGGGACTCGCACCTCGACGTGCTCCTGCCGTCCATGGCCTACGACATGACCTATCCCTGGGCCCTGCCGGACTGCACCAAGGTCGCGAACCTCGATGAGGCGAACGCGCGGCGCTGCACCGACTTCGACGCGTCCGACGCCTTCATCAGCGCGCCGACCGGCTTCTACACGCTCAAGGGCAGCCCGCTCGCGACAGCGACCGAGTTCAACGCGTTCCGCGGCAAGCGCCTTTGCCGTCCGGACGGCCACTTCACCTTCGACCTTCAGGGCGAGCAGCTGACCCCGCCGAACGTCATCCTGATGCAGCCGCAGACCCCTGCGGAATGCTGGCTGGCGCTGCTCGAGGGCAACGTGGACGTCGTGACCTACTCGGTGCTCTCCGCCGAAGAGGACATGATGTCGGCCGGTCTTGGCGAACAGTTCGTCGCCACGCCGCTGGAAACGGTGCAGTCGACGCACGTCTTCGTCTCGAAGGAGAACCCGCGTTCGGCCGAATTCCGCGACGCGCTCGACCGGGGCCTCGCGGCGATCCGGGCGAACGGCCAGTGGTTCGAGATTGTCTCGCGCCATCTGAGCGAGCGCGAGGCACGCCTGTCGCAGGGGGCTTCCAATTGACGCCGACCCCGGCCTGACTTCGGGGCGCGCGGGGGCCGGTGGTCTACGCGCGCGCCACGGGATGCAAGTTCGCCGGCGAACTGGCGCCTTGGGGGGGAGACGGAGAGATGAGAGTGGTAAGAATTCGATCTGTTGCCGTAGGCCTGGCCCTCCTGGCCGGTTGTGTCCTTTCTCTTCCCGCCCACGCGCAGTCGCCCTGCGACGTTTACACCGTCCAGTCGGGCGACACGCTCAGCGCCATCGCCCAGCGCGCCGGCATTCCGGGCGGCTTCCAGATCCTCTTCAGCGCCAACAAGGACGTGGTCACCAGCCCGACCGAGCTCAAGGTCGGCATGCAGCTGCGCATCCCCTGCGCCGATGGCACCCTGCCGGGCGGCGCCATTTCGGCCAGTGCCGAGCCGGCGGGCTCGGACGGTCCGGCCATCACCACGGTTCCCGCGGCCTCCGCCACGGCGCCCGCCGCCGCGCCGGGCGCGCTGCCCGCCATCCGCTTCCTGACCGGCGGCAACTTCGCCCCGTTCACCGACGAAAGCCTGCCGGACTACGGCCTCTTCGCCGAGCTTGTCACCACCGCGCTCGCGGATGGCGATCCGGACCTCGATTACAAGATATTCTTCATCAACGACTGGGATTCGCACCTCTCCGCGCTCCTGCCGTCGGGCGCCTTCGACATGGGCTTTCCCTGGCACCTTCCTGACTGTTCGAAGCTCGAGGGCCTCTCGCCCGAGAACGCCCGCCGCTGCACCGACTTCGACGCGTCCGAGCCGTTCTTCGAGGCCGTCGTCGCCTTCTACACGGCGCCCGGCGGCGCATATGCCTCGGCCGCATCGGTCGACGCGCTCAGGGGCGCGCGCATCTGCCGGCCCGAGGGCTGGTTCACCTTCGACCTCGAGGCCGCGGGCCTCATCCCGCCGGCGGTCGAACTGATGATCGGCCGTATCCCGACGACCTGCTGGCAGGCCCTCAAGGATGGCCAGGTCGATGTCGTCACCTATGATGCGCTGACCGCCGACCGCGATATCGTCGCGCTGGGCCTGGGCGAGCAGGTGACGATGATCCCCGGCCTCTCGTCGGTCGCCACGATGCATGTGCTGACGCCGAAATCGAACCCGAACGGCAAGGCCTATCTCGACATTCTGAACCGCGGCCTCGCCCAGATGCGCGCCAACGGCCAGTGGTTCGCGATCGTCTCGAAACACCTCAGCGCAAACAACCAGTAGGTCGACTCGGACAACTGAGGTACCCAAGATTCACCACCCGGTGTCATTCTCCTGGTGGGCCGTCGAATTGAAACCGGAGTTCTCATCAGCGCCCAGCGAGGATTGACCTATGTGCACCTCTGATGTTGATCTCTGACGGTACCGTATCTGCGCGGGAAGACGCGCCGCGTCTGAGTAACTGGAGAAAACTCATGTCGATCCTGAACTCCGTTCCCTTCCGCTCGACCCTCGGCCCGGTCCTGGTCGCCGCAGGACTGATGGGCGCTCCCGCCGCCGCGCAGGAGGCCTGCCAGATCTACACGGTCCAGAGAGGCGACACCCTCAGCAACATCGCCAAGACCGCGAACGTCGATGGCGGTTACCAGCTTCTCTACAGCGCCAACCGCGACGTCATCGAGAACGTGAACATCATCGAAGTCGGCCTGCGGCTGCGCATCCCCTGCGCCGACGGTTCGCTGCCGCTCGACGGCGCCGCCGCGCAGCCGGCCGTGGTCGCCACCGCCGAGCCCCAGCCCGCGGCGACCGCTCCCGCGGATGGCCCGCTGCCGCCGATCCGCTTTCTCACCGGCGGCAACTACGCGCCCTTCACCGGCGAGGACCTGCCGCAACAGGGCCTGTTCACCGAACTCCTGACCACCGCGGTGCGCGAGGGCAAACCGGACCAGGAATTCCGCATCATCTTCATCAACGACTGGGGTGCGCACCTGACGGATCTTCTGCCGACCGGGGCGTTCGACATGGGCTTCCCGTGGTATCTGCCGGACTGCACGAAGGTCGACCGCCTCTCGCCGGCCAACGCGATCCGCTGCACCGAGTTCGATGCGTCCGACCCGTTCTTCGAGGCCGTCGTCGGCTTCTACACTCTTCTCGGCAGCCCATACACCAACGCCTCGGGCCCCGAGCAGCTGTACGGCGCGCGCCTTTGCCGCCCGGACGGCTGGTTCACGTTCGATCTCGAGGCCGACGGCCTGGTCGAACCCAACATCACGATGGTCATCGACCCCACGCAGGTGGGCTGCTGGGAACAGCTCCAGGCCGGAACAGTCGATGTCGTGACCTTCGACGCCCTGCCGGCAGAAGCCGACATCAAGGCGCTCGGCCTGACCGACAAGGTGGTCGAGGTGCCGGCCGCTGCGAACGTCGCCCGGCTTCATGTGCTGACGCCCAAGACCAACCCCAACGGACGGGCCTATCTCGACATCATGAACAGAGGGCTGGCCAAGATGCGCACGAATGGCGAATGGTTCGCGATCGTGTCCAGGCACCTGGCGTCGCAGTAAGGCGCTCCGGACGTATCAGGCTGAACGGGGGCGGAGACGGGGGTCTCCGCCCCCGTCCATGTCGGGACCAGAGCGATTGTCGGCGTGCCTTGGCCAGACCGAAACGCGTCACCCAATCACCAAGGCAGCCGAAACTCCTCAGCCTCCCGACCGCGCCTCAGCTTCCGTAGACCGTGGTCCAGCGCTCGATCAACTGCTGCTGCAACCGCCGCGCCTGCCCGGTCCAGCCGCGCCCGCCCTCGGGCCGCTCGATCTCTTCCTCGTCAAGGCCGCTGCGGCGCGGAAGGTCCGCGGCGTTGATCGCGAAGGCCAGAACGGCGTTCGACGGCGTCTGCACATAGCCGGCGAGCGCGCTGACGAAATTCAGCGTGCCGGTCTTCGCCACCACCTGCGCCGGATGGTTGCGGATCACCCGGCCGCCGGAATCCTTCATGTCGATCCGCTTCATCATGCGCCTCAGCGCCCCGTCCGGACCCGAGGCGACCAGCGCCCGCACCATGTGCTCGGGCGAGATGCGGCTCTCGACGCCAAGGCCCGAATGGTCCACGAACCGCTCGCCGTTCACCCCGATCTTCGCCGCCAGCCAGTCGCCCATCCGCCGCGCCGAGGCATTCAGGTTCGCCGGCTGCGACCCGGCGCGCGCCGAGGCCGAGAGGCCAACCACCTCGGCCGTCAGGTTGGTCGACCATTTCAACATGTCGACCAGGATCGAGCCCAGATCCTGGGACTGGTCCTCGACGATCACCGTGCCGCGCGCATCGCGCGCCGTCTCGGGCCGGGGCAGGTCGATCCCCTGCGCCCGCGCCAGCACCTGGAACACCTCGCCGGTGTAGTCCGCCGGGCGCCGGACCGGCAGCCAACGGCTTCCGGCATTGCCCAGCGCCGCGCTCGCCACCGTCCAGTCGTCGACGCCGTTGCGGTCGGCGTAGGTGTAGACCGGGGTCCGGCGGTTGGCGACGCTCATCCGCGCGATGCTGACCGGCGGGCGCACCCGCTCGCTGCGGGCATCCATCGACACGCGGTAGCCGCCCTGGCCGCGCTGCCATTCGAAATAGACGCGGTTGTAGTTCAGGTTCAGCCCCGAGATCGACGGGTTGTAGCCGACATGGTCGGGCTGCGATGTGTCGATCTTGCGCACGAACGGCAGCGCCCCGCCATAGACGCGGAACCGTCCGGTGATCGACCTGACGCCGCGCTGCGCCAGAAGCCGCGCCATCGCCGCCAGCCG
>JBNLCA010000642.1:0-4539 GCA_050303575.1 Paracoccaceae bacterium | reverse complement strand
ACCTGGAAGAGCGCCCGCGTCGCCTTGTTCACCCCGGCATCGGTCGCTTGCGCCGACAAGGCCACCGCGACGAGAAGCGTGAAGGCATTCAGGTGCTCGAGCTCGCCCTTCGGCTCGGGCTCCGCCGCGTGGAAGCGGCGGAAGATTTCCTTCATCGTGGCGTAGTCGCGCTGCGGAACCATGCCGCCCGGATAGGACTTGCGCCGGGCCCGAACAAGCGAATTAAGCACCCGTTCACCGGAAGGCCCTATCCAGATCCCGACAGGATGGAGCCGTCCGATGATCTATACCTACGCCCCCGATGCCCTCGTCTACGACAGCGCCACCAACAGCTGGTCGCTCAAGGACGGCTATGACCACACGACCGACCGGGTGCAACTGACCATCTCGGACGACGACGCCTTTCTCAGCGGCGACCGTGTCTGGAACGAGATCGGCGACGATGCGAACCAGACGGGCGCCGTCTACGACATGGACGGCAACCTGATCGCATCGGGCCGTATCTACGACGAGCAGTTCTACGCGGTCAGGACCCCCTCGGGCGACACGATCTACCTCGAGCGGATCGAGATCGATGGCGAGTTCGTCGGGTGGCTTGTGACCGAGCCTCTCGAGGAAGGCGTCAGCTATACGCAGACCGATACGGGCGATGTCTACGCCGACCTTCTCTTCGACACGCGCCTGACCTATTCCGAGATCGCCGCCGTGCCCTGCTTCACCGTCTCGACGCTGATCGCCACAGGCGACGGGCCGGTGCCTGCCGCGTGGCTGCGGGCCGGTGACCGTGTGGTGACGCGGGACCGCGGGCTGGCGCCGGTGCTCTGGACCGGCAAGTTCGAGGTGACGCCGGACGAGGCCGCGGGCAAGCCGGCTCTCTGGCCGGTCCGGATCGCGCCCGGCGCGCTGGGACCGAACACGCCCGAGGCGCCGCTGATTGTGTCGCCCTGCCACCGCATTCTCCTGCGTTCGCCGCAGGCCGAGCTGCTGTTCGGAACGCCCGAGGTGCTGGTGGCGGCCAAGCATCTTCTGCGCTGGCCGGGTGTCACGTCCCTGCCGCCCACCGAGCCCGTGGCCTACCACCATGTCCTCTTCGAGCGGCACGAGATCGTGCTGGCCGACGGGCAATGGACCGAGAGCCTGTTCCTGGGCGAGCGGACGCGGCAGCTCCTGTCGTCGCGGCACCTTGCCGAACTTGCCGCCCTGCCGCGCGTGGCCGAGGGTCACCGGCGGCTGGCGCGAATCGAACTCAGGGCGTGGGAGGCGACGCTCCTGAACCCGGCCGATGTCGGTGCGGTGCCGGATCTCGGGGCCGGTGACGCGGCCAAGGACACTTCCCGCAAGTTCCGGGTAGCCGGTTAACGGCCGAGCGCATAGGTCTTCCGTCAAGGAGGCCGTCATGCAGCAGGACATCGAATCCCCCGCCTACCATTACGGTGTGATCGCCCGCGCGATCCGCCTGATCGACGCCGAGGGCGGCACGGCGCTGCCGCTCGACCGGCTGGCGGGTGAACTGAGCATGAGCCCGGCGCATTTCCAGCGTGTCTTCACCCGTTGGGTCGGGGTCAGCCCCAAGCGCTACCAGCAGTACCTGACGCTGGATCATGCCAAGCGGCTGCTGGCCGAACATCACACCGTGCTCGAGACGGCCGATGCGACGGGGCTTTCCGGCGGCGGGCGGCTTCACGACCTCTTCGTCCGCTGGGAGGCGATGAGCCCCGGCGAATTCGCCCGCGCCGGCGAAGGGCTGAAGATCTACTGGGGCTGGCACGAAAGCCCGTTCGGCCCGGCCCTGGTGATGGGGACCGAGCGCGGCATCTGCGGCATCGCGTTTGCCGGCGAGACCGGAACCGAGGCGGCGATGGCCGAGATGCTGGGCCGCTGGCCGAAGGCCGACTTCGTCGAGGACCCGGGGATGCTGCGTCCCTGGACCCTTGCCGCCTTCGGCGCGACCGGCGAACCGGTTCCGGTCTTCGCGATCGGCGCACCGTTCCAGATCAAGGTCTGGGAGGCGCTCCTGGCGATCCCCACGGGCACGGTCTCCACCTACTCGGACATCGCGACCCGCATCGGCAACCCCAAGGCCGTCCGGGCGGTCGGCACCGCCATTGGCAAGAACCCGGTCTCGTGGCTGATCCCCTGCCACCGGGCCCTCAGGAAGTCGGGCGCGTTGGGCGGTTATCATTGGGGTCTGCCGGTCAAGCGGGCGATGCTGGCCTGGGAATCGGCCCGCGCCGAGGCCGGCTAGGCCCGCTGCCCCGGAAAAGTGCGCGTTCGGGGAATAGAGTGGGCCCTTGGGGCGTAATCCGACCGACACCAGCCATCGGGAAGGAAATCGCCATGTTCGCCACCGCAAGGTTCGCCGCCGTCACCGCAGCCGCGCTGGCCCTGTGGATGAGCGTCGGCGCGGGCGGCGCCTTCGCGGGCGACACCCCGTCGGCTTCGTCCGAGACCCGCTCCGGGTCCGGCCGGCTGGAAGAACTGGCGGAAAACCGGCGTGTCGAACTCGCCAGCCCGCCCATGCAGACTGCTCCTTCTGCCGAGAAGTAAGCCCGCCCGATCGGGTTCGGCTCCGGCGGTATTGCATGCGCGGTTTCCCGCCTGACCAACCGATAGCGCCGCTTCGATATTGAATAGCACCGCGGGAACAGAAATCTGTGCGCAAGCGTTACTGGCCGCGACGCGGCGAACAATGAAAGGGTAACCTATGCGTAGCAGATTTGTCATGGCCCTCGGGCTTTCGGCCACGCTCGTGGCAACCGCCTGCGTCGAAGGCGGCGATCCGAACTCGAACGACCGCACCCGCCAGGGCGCCATCGCCGGCGCCATCGGCGGCGCCGTGATCGGCGCGTCGCGTCCGGGCAGCAATGACCTCAAGCAAGCCGTGCAGGGCGCCGTCGTCGGCGGCATTGCCGGCGCCGTCGTCGGCTCGATCCTCGACGCTCAGGAGCGTCAGCTGCGCGAGCAGCTTCCGTCGAACATCGGCGTCATTCGCCAGGGCGACCAGCTGATCGTGCGGATGTCGCAGGATCTTCTCTTCGCGACCGACAGCTCGAACCTGAACCCGAGCCAGCGCGACGAGCTGCAAATCGTGGCCCGCAGCCTGCTCGACTACCCGTCGACCATCGTCTACGTCGTCGGACACACCGACAACACCGGAACCACGGCCTACAACCAGGACCTGTCCGAGCGCCGCGCCGCGGCGGTGGCGGCCGAACTGCGCTTCGGCGGCGTTCCGGCCAGCCGGGTCAGCGCCTACGGCCGGGGCGAGACCCAGCCGATCGCGTCGAACCAGTCCGAGGCGGGCCGCGCCCAGAACCGCCGCGTCGACATCATCATCCGCGAGCAGTAAGCCCGCGCCAATCGGGCTGAAGGCCGGGGCATGACCCCGGCCTTCTTGCTTTCGGGCCGGTCCGGCCCTATCACCGGGCGGGTTTGCGCGAGGGTCTGATGCCGTTCGAACCGGTCCCGTCCGAGAAGCTGTCGCACCAGGTGATGCGTCAGATCGAACTTCTGATCTTGCGCGGCATCCTGCGCCCGGGCGAGCGGCTGCCGTCCGAGCGCGAGCTTTCCGAGCGGCTCGACGTCTCGCGCCCGTCCCTGCGCGAGGCCGTCGCCGAGTTGCAGGAGCGGGGGCTTCTGACCACCCGGGCCGGTTCGGGCATCTTCGTCGCCGAGGAGCTCGGCTCGACCTTTCCCAAGGCGCTGACCAAGCTTTTCGCCGCGCACGACGAGGCGGTGTTCGATTACATCGACTTCCGCCGCGACATGGAGGGGCTGGCCGCCGAGCGCGCGGCGCGGCACGGGACGGATACCGACCTGAAGGTGATCGGTGCGATCTTCACCAAGATGGAGGCGGCCGAGCGGAAGCGGCCGGCCGAGGAGGAGGCCGAGCTCGACGCCGCCTTCCACCTCGCCATCATTGAGGCCAGCCACAATGTCATCATGCTGCACATGATGCGCTCGATGTTCGGGCTGTTGCGCGAGGGTGTCTTCTACAACCGGCAGATCATGTTCAAGCAGCGCACCACGCGCGAGGCGCTTCTGGACCAGCACCGCAAGATCAACACGGCGCTGCAGGCGCGCGATCCGGCGGCCGCGCGAAAGGCGGTCGAGACCCATCTCGACTATGTCCGCGCCGCCCTGACCCAGCACCGCCGGGACGAGAAGAACGAGGCGATCGCCCAGAAGCGGTTCCGGCACGAGACGGAGCGTTAGGCCCCTCAGGCCGCAGCCACCACCTGCACGGTCACGGCGGCATAGAAGACCGTGCTCGCCGCCAGTACGAAGACGTGCCAGATCGTGTTGTGGTGCGGCAGTCTCTCCCACAAGAAGAAGACGACCCCGGCGGTGTAGAGGCATCCGCCGATCAGCATCAGCACGATGACCGGCGTCGCCAGCTCGGCGAAGACCGCCCCGCCGGCCAGCGCCCCGATCCAGCCCATGCCGAGGTAGAGCGCCAGGCCCGCCCAGCGGAACCGCGTCGGGCTGACGATCTTCAGACCCACCCCGGCCAGCGCCGCGGTCCAGAGGCCCGCGGCC
>JBNLCA010000641.1:0-18447 GCA_050303575.1 Paracoccaceae bacterium | reverse complement strand
GAATATTTGGGACCAAAAGAGCGACTAGGAGCGTCAGCCTGCTTCCTTGTGCCGAAAATACTCCGGGGGAGTCGCCCGTCAGGGCGACGGGGGCAGAGCCCCCAGCCGAAGCAAAGCGGAGGCAAGATAATGGCCGATGCGAAGCGGAGGCGGACAACCGGTTATCGAATGCCCCGCGCGTCAGCGCGGCCGGGCCCAAGCGGAGGAGACAGGCGCAAGCCTGTCGAGGGAGCGCGGGAGCGCCCCGCCCCTGGCTCAGGCGTCGGCAAAGCGGTCACGATCCGCTTCGGTGACCGGGCCGGGATGGTGACAGGCGGTCCGGTGGCTGTCTCCGGACAGGACCGGCACCTCGGACGCGCAGCGCTCGGTCGCTCGGAAGCAGCGTGTACGGAAGACGCAGCCCGAGGGCGGGGCGAGCGGGCTCGGCAAGTCGCCCGAGAGCGGGATCGCCACCTTGGCGCGCTCGGCCCGCGGGTCGGGGATCGGGACGGCCGAGAAGAGCGCCTGCGTATAGGGATGTTCGGGCGCTGCATAAAGGTCGCGGCCCGAGGCCTCCTCCATGGCGCGGCCGAGATAGAGAACCATCACCCGGTCGGAGATATGCTTCACCACCGAAAGGTCATGCGCGATGAAAATGAGCGCGAGGCCGAGGTCGCGTTGCAATTCGGAAAGGAGGTTGATCACCTGCGCCTGGATCGAGACGTCGAGCGCCGAGACCGGCTCGTCGCAGATCAGGAGCTTCGGCCCGCAGATCAGCGCCCGGGCGATGCCGATCCGCTGGCACTGGCCGCCGGAGAATTCATGCGGATAGCGGTTGATCTGGTTCGGCAACAGGCCCACCCGGTCCATCATCTCCTTGACCCGGCGCTTGACCTCGGCGGCGGACGTCCGGGGATGATGTGTCCTGAGCGGTTCCGAGATGATCTGGCCGATCGTCATGCGCGGATTGAGCGAGGCGAGCGGGTCCTGGAACACCATCTGGATCTGGGCGCGGTAGGGCAGCATCTCCTCGGCGCTCAGCGACAGAAGGTCGGTGCGCCCCTCCCAGATCGCGGTGCCGGTCGCCGGGGCCATCCGGATCACGGCGCGGGCGAGCGTGGACTTGCCGCAGCCGGACTCGCCGACGATGCCGAGCGTCTCGCCCGGCATCAGGTCGAAGTCGACGCCGTTCACCGCGTGCAGGAGCACCGGCCTCGTCCAGGGCATCGCGCCGGGCCGGCGCAACGGGAAGGTCACGCGCAGGTCACGGACCGAAAGGAGCGGGCCGGTCATAGCACCTCCTCGACCGGGCGGTTGCAGGCGCGGCGGCGGCCGGGGGCGAACCCGGTCAGCGGATCGAGCTCGACGTCGCAGCGCGGCAGCACCCAGGTGCAGCGCGGCGCGAAGGGGCAGCCTTTCGGCGGGCGGGTCATGTTGGGCGGGCTGCCCGGGATGGTGACGAGATCGTCACCCTCGTCGTCGATGCGCGGGATCGCCGAGAGAAGCCCCTTGGTATAGGGATGCGAAGGCGTGTCGTAGAGCGGCTCGACCGGCGCCTCCTCCATGATCCGCCCGCCGTAAAGCACCATGACCCGTTCGCAGAAGCCGGCGACCACGCCGAGGTCGTGGGTGATGAGCACGGTCGCCATGCCGAAGTCGCGCTGCAATTCGGCTAGAAGCGCCATGATCTGCGCCTGAACGGTGACGTCGAGCGCCGTCGTCGGCTCGTCCGCGATCAGGATGTCGGGGCGGCAGAGAAGCGACATCGCGATCATCACCCGCTGGCGCATGCCGCCCGAGAATTCGTGCGGGTAGAGCCGGATGCGCGCGGCCGCGTCAGGTATCTTGACCGCGTCGAGCATCCGCGCGCTCTCGGCCACGGCGGCGGCGTGGGACATTCCCTTGTGGTGGGTCAGGACCTCGGCCATCTGGTCGGAGACCCGCATGTAGGGATTGAGCGACGTCATCGGGTCCTGGAAGACCATGGCAATGCGGTTCGCCCGGATCGGGTTGATCACCTTAGGCGGGGCGTTCAGGATTTCCTGCCCGTCGAACAGGACCGAGCCCGTGGCCGCGCCGTTCCGCGCCAGAAGGCCCAGAAGCGCGAATGCGATCTGGGTCTTGCCCGAGCCGGATTCGCCCACCAGCCCCAGCGTCTCGCCCTTCTCCAGCGCGAAGGTCACGTCGTTCACCGCGCTCACCGTGCCTTCGGGCGTGGCGAAGCGGACGGACAGATCGCTTACCTCGAGCAGCGCCATCTCAGCGGTCCTTCGGATCGAACGCGTCGCGCAGACCGTCGCCGACGAAATAGAAGGCGAAGATCGTCATCACGAAGAAGCCGAGCGGGAACATCAGCTGCCAGAGCGTGCCGTTGTTGATCGTGTCGGCGCCGTCCTTGATCAGCGCGCCAAGCGACGTCAGCGGCTCCTGCACGCCGAGGCCGAGGAAGGAGATGAAGCTTTCGGTCAGGATCATCAGCGGCACCAGCAGCGTCGCATAGACCACAACGATGCCGAGGAGGTTCGGCACGATGTGGCGGCGGATGATGGTGAAGGTGGGAACGCCCGTCGCCTCGGCCGCCTCGATGAATTCCTTGCGGCGAAGGGAAAGGGTCTGGCCGCGCACGATCCGGCTCATGTCGAGCCAGGAGAGAAGCGCGATGCCGACGAAGAGGAGATAGAGCGCCCTGCCGAACATGACGAGAAGCAGGATCAGGACGAACATGAAGGGCACCGCCATCAGGATATCGACGGTGCGCATCATCACGTTGTCGGTGCGTCCGCCGACGTAGCCCGCGACGGCGCCGTAAAGCGTGCCGACGATGACCGCGACGAAGGCACCCAGAACGCCGATCGTCAGCGATATGCGGGTGCCGAGGACGGTGCGGGCGAATAGATCGCGACCGAGTTCGTCGACGCCGAAATAGTGTCCGTTCTCGAGCGACGGGCCGGATTGCGACGCGTCGCCCATGATCATGAAGTCGATATCCTCGTAATTGTGCGGCGTGGCATACTGGCCGAGGAAACCGAAGAGCGCGATCAGGATCATCAGGACCAGGCCGCCGACCGCCGCCTTGTTCCTGAAGAAACGGGTCCGGGCATCGGCCCACGGCGACCGGCCCTTGACCTCGGCTTCGCTGAGAAGGTCGGTCATCGGTCAGTACCGGATCTTGGGGTCGATCCAGGCGTACAGGATGTCGACCAGAAGGTTGAACAGAATGGTGAGCGCGCCGATCAGGATGGTGATGCCCAGCATCACGGCATAGTCGCGGTTGAAGCCCGAATCGACGAAGAGCCGGCCGATGCCGCCGGTCGAGAAATAGACGTCGACCAGCACCGAGCCGGTGATCATCGTCACGAATGCGGGACCGAGGTAGCTCAGCACCGGCAGCAGCGCCGGCTTCAGCGCATGGCGCAGGATCACCCGGCGCATCGGCAGGCCCTTGGCCATTGCGGTGCGGATGTGGTTCGAATTCAGGACCTCGAGCATCGAGGACCGGGTGATCCGCGCGATCGAGGCCATGTAGGAGGTGGCAAGCGCGATCACCGGCATGACCTTGAAATGCCACGACGACCAGCCCGAGTTCGGCAACGGCTCCCACCCGCCGCCCGGCAGCCAGCCGAGCCAGAGGGTGAAGATGATCAGAAGGATCGGCGCCATCACGAAATTCGGCAGCACCTGCGCGCCGATGGTGACGCCGACCGACAGATAGTCGAGCCAGCTGTTGTGGTAGATCGCCGCGAACGTGCCCAGGGTGACGCCGACAAGCACCGCGAGCACGAAGGAATAGAAGCCGTAGGTCAGCGTGACGGGAAAGCCCTGCGCGATGATCTGGTTCACCGTGCGGTCCTTGTAGATGAAGGACGGGCCGAAGTCGAAGTGGGCGACGATGTTCCAGACATAGGTGCCGAGCTGGCGCCAGAGCGGCTGGTCGAGCCCGTAGCGCGCCTCGATATTGGCAAGGACCTGCGGCGGCAGCGCACGTTCCTGCGTGAAGGGCCCGCCGGGCGCGGCATGCATCAAAAGGAACGAGATCACGATCAGGAGAAGCAGGACCGGGATCGCGACCGCGAGGCGCTTGAGGATGTAGCTGAACATGTCAGGACCGGACCCGGGGGCGCGCCGGGCGGGCGCGCCCCCCCAAGCCTCACTCGGCGACGCGATAGATGTCTTTCGCGTACCAGGTCTGCATCACGTTATCGAACGGAATGCCCTTGATGTCGGGCTTGACCATGTCGACCTGCGCATAATGGTAGATCGGAACGGCCGGCATCTCGGTCGCCAGGATCTGTTCGGCCGCGGTGTACATCGGCTCGGGATCGGCGGCGGTCTTCGACTCCTCCATCAGCCGGTCGTACTCGGCGTTGAAGAAGTGCCCGTTGTTGTGGCCCGAATACGAGGCGAAGAGGTCGAGATAGGTCGAGGCCTCGTTGTAGTCGCCGCACCAGGCATAGCGCGCGACCTCGAAGTCCTGGTTCTGCATCAGGTCGGTGTGGACCTTCCACTCCATGTTGTTGAGGGTCAGGTCGACGCCGATCTGCTTCCAGAACTGCTGGACCGCGACGGCGATCTTCTGGTGCGATTCCGACGTGTTGTAGTTCAGCGTCAGCGCAAGCGGGTTGTCGGGCGTGTAGCCGGCGGCCTCCATCAGCTCCTTCGCCTTGGCGGTGCGCTCGGCCTGCGTCCAGTGCGAATAGTCGATGTCGGGCATCGTGAAGTTCGCGGTCGCCCAGTGGGTCCAGTTGTAGGCCGGGCGCTGGCCACCCTGAAGCACACGCTCGGTGATGATGTCGCGGTCGACACCGTACGAGAGCGCGCGGCGGATGTTCACATCCTTCAGCGCGGCCGGGCCCTTCTCCTCGTCGAGGTTGAACATGTAGATGTACGAGCAGGACTGCGCGGCCGAGATCGCCTCGTTCGGGTACTCTTCCTTGAGGCGCGGATACTGTCCGGCCGGCACGTCGGTGCGGTCAAGCTCGCCCGCGAGGTAGCGGGTCAGCGCGACGTTCTCGTCGTTGATCGTCAGCGCGATGACCGTGTCCATGATGGTGTTGGCGTCGTCCCAGTAGAGCGGGTTGCGCTCCATCACGACCTTCTCGCCGAGGACATGCTCTTTCAGCACGTAGGCGCCGTTGCCGACCAGGTTGCCGGGCTGCGTCCATTCGGCGCCGTGCTGGTCCAGCGTGGCCTTGTGGACCGGGAAGACCGAGGCGTGCGTCGTCATCTGGACGAAGTAGGGCAGCGGCGCGAGGATCGTCACCTCGAACGTGTGGTCATCGACCGCCTTCACCGCCAGTTCCTCGACCGGCTTCTCCCCGGCGATGATCTCCTTGGCGTTCACCACCTGCATCAGCTCCAGGTACCACGCGTATTCGGATGCAAGTTCGGGGCTGGCGAGGCGCTGCCAGGCATAGACGAAGTCGGCGGCCGTCACCGGATCGCCGTTCGACCATTTCGCGTCGGGCCGCAGGTGGAACGTGTAGGTCGTCTTGTCGTCCGACAGGTCGAACGATGTGGCGACGCCGGGTACGAGCTCGCCGGTGGCACCCTCGTTGTAGAGCCCCTCGAAGAGGGCGCGCATCACTTCCGAGCCCTCGACGTCGGTGTTGATCTGCGGATCCATCGACTTGATCGCGTCGAGGATGCGGTAGGTGTAGGTGCGGTTGTCCGACAGTTCCTCGCCGGTCCGGGGATGGGTTTCGGCCCATACGGGCATCGCGAGTGTGGCGGCAAGCACGGTCGACAGAAGCAGCTTGTTCATGAGTGACCTCCTGTTCTGCTGGTGTTGTGGTTGTGACCTGTCTTCAGGTTCACCTGACGGTTGAGACTAGGGACAAAGGGTGTTCCCACAAGCCCCGAATACGGTCGGAGCCACCCTTTCGGTCGGCAGACTGTCAGTTTCGAGGCGTGATTTCGCCAGATCGGCGCAGGACTGTCCAGCGGCGTTGCGTTGGAAAATCAGGCATTTGCCGCGACGTAACGCGGCGACGGCCGTCCAAAACGGGAACAGACATGTCAGGAGCGACTCAGCGGGCGAGCCAGCCGCCGTCGACCGGAAGGGTGATGCCGTGGACGTACGAGGCCGCGTCCGACGCCAGGAAGACGGCCGCTCCGGCGATGTCGTCGGGCCTGGCCCAGTGGCCCGCCGGGATACGCTCGCTGATCTGGCGGTTGCGCTCGGGATCGGCCCTCAGCGCGGTGGTGTTGTTGGTCTCGACATAGCCGGGGGCGATGGCGTTCACGTTGATCCCCTTCGCGGCCCACTCGTTCGCCAGCAGCTTCGTCAGGCCCGCCAGACCGCTCTTCGAGGCGGTGTAGGACGGGATGCGGATGCCGCCCTGGAACGACAGTAGCGAGGCGATGTTGACGATCTTGCCCGACCCGCGCGGCAGCATGTGGCGCGCCGCCGCCTGGCAAAGGAAGAAGACCGACTTGAGGTTCACATCCATGACCGCGTCCCAGTCTTCCTCGGTGAAGTCGATGGCGTCGGCGCGGCGAATGATGCCGGCGTTGTTGACCAGGATGTCGAGCGCTCCGCCCCATTCGACGGTCTCGGCGACGATGCGGGCGTGATGCTCGCTGCTCGAAAGGTCGGCGCGGATCGCGCGGCCCTTTTCGCCGATCAGGCCAAGCGTCTCGTCCATCGCCGAGCGACCGACGCAGGCGACCTTGGCTCCGCAATTGGCCAGCGCCACCGCAATGGCCTGCCCGATGCCGGTATTGGCTCCGGTGACGGCGGCGACCTTGCCCGTTAGGTCGAAGGACGCTGGCGTGACACTCACCTGAGATCCTCCATCTTGATGAAGTCCATGTCGGTGAAGTCCTGGTTGTCGCCGCCCATCGACCAGATGAAGGCATAGCGCCCCGTCCCTGCGCCGCAGTGCACCGACCATCCCGGCGAGATCACCGCCTGCTCGTTGGCGACGACGAGGTGACGCGTCTCGTCCGGCTCGCCCATCATGTGGAAGACGCGGGTCTCGGGCGCCATGTCGAAATAGAGATAGACCTCGGACCGGCGGTCGTGGACATGCGCCGGCATCGTGTTCCAGACGCTCCCCTCTTCCAGCGAGGTGATACCCATCAGCACCTGGCACGAGGCGCAGATGTCGGGGTGGATATACTGGCGCAGCACGCGCTTGTTGCACTCGGCGTCCGAGCCGAGATCCAGCCGCTTGGCCCGTGCCTCGGGGACATGGGCGAGCGGGTGGCGCGCATGGGCCGGATGGCTCATCAGGTAAAAGCGCGCCGGGTCCTCGGCGCTGTCGCTGGCGAACGACACCTCGGCCTTGCCCATCGGGATGTAGAGGCAATCCAGCCGCGACATCTCCTGCACCTCGCCGTCGACCAGCACCGTTCCCCGGCCGCCGACATTGGCGACCGCCATCTCGCGCCGCTTGAGGAACGGGTCCGACCCGACCTGCTTCGACGACTTCAGCACCAGCGCCTCGCCCAGCGGCATCGCGCCGCCGACGATCGTGCGGTCGTGGTGCGAGTAGGTCAGGCTGATCTCGCCCGGAACAAAGATGTCGGTGACGAGGTAGTTCTCGCGCAGCCCCGCGGTGTCGAGCGTCCTGGTTTCGGCCGGGCTCAGCGCCTGGCGGGTCGGCAGGGTCATGGATCGTTTCCCTTGTCTGTTACTGCGCTGAAAGGTCGTCGAGCGTGGGGTCGACGATGAAATAGTCGGGCCAGAGGTCGCGGAAGACCGCGATCTCGACGCGCAGCTTGTCGAGATGGTCGATCATGCGCGCCTCGGCCATGTCCGGATCGTGCGCGGCGATGGCCTCGACGATGCGGCCGTGTTCCTCGATCACGAGCTGCATCCGGCCGGGCTGCGGCAGGGTCAGCCGGCGGTAGCGTTCGACCTGCACCCGGATCTGCTGGATCATCTCCCAGATGCCGGGATAGCGCGCGGTCGCCGCGATCGTGGAATGGAATTCCTCGTCGGCGCGGTGAAAGCCGCTCTCGTCGCCGGCCTCGGAGCGCTCGATCTGACGCTGGACGACCGTTCGAAGCTGCATGATCTCGCTGGCGCTCGCCTTCGCGGCGGCTTCGCGGACCGTCACCGTCTCGAGCGCGCGGCGCGCGACGATGGCTTCGCGGACGACCGAGATCGGGATGCGCGCGACATGGGTTCCGCTTTTCGGCACCACGTCGACAAGCCGTTCCTCGGCAAGGCGCAGCACCGCCTCACGCACCGGCGTACGGCTGACCTTGTGGCGCGCGGTGAGTTCGCTTTCGACGATGGGCGCACCCGGTGGCAGCCGCATCGAGACAATGGCCTGGCGCAGGTCGCGATAGACGATGTCCGAGACCCGCGCCGCCGAAACGTAGCTGCCGGGCGGGCGCGGCGCATTGTGCGCCCGGGCTTTACGAGCCGCTCTGCTGGTACCGTCTTTCGTCATCGCCGTCCGGGCGGGCTCCGTCTTCTGCGCGGCCCTCGCCCCGTTCCTTCCGCGTGTCTCGATAGCAACCATGATGTCCGCCTGCCAGCCGTGACATGTCACCTACTTCAAATATATCTTGTATACAAGTTAACTCTCGTCTATCCCGAAGCCACTGTCCGCATCAGACGGAAACGGGAGGAGACATGTTCGGAAATCTCATTCGCCGCGCGACCCTTGCGGGCGCGCTGGCGCTGGCGGCGCTTGGCAGTGCCTCGGCCGCCGAATTGAAATGGGCCCACGTTTACGAAGAGGGCTCGACCTACCACAAATGGGCGCTCTGGGCCGCCGACGAGCTCCGCAGCCGCACCGACGGGCGGGTGGACATCACCGTGTTCCCGGCCAGCCAGCTTGGCAACGAGAGCGACATCAACGAGGGCCTGTCGATCGGATCGGTCGACATCATCTACACCGGCCCGAACTTCGCCGAGCGGGACTACGGCCCGATCGCGATCTCGGACTATCCGTTCATGCTGAAGAACTACGATCACTGGAAGGCCTACCGCGAAAGCGATCTCTTCCAGGAACTCAGTGACGGTTACCTCGACGCCACCGGCAACTCGGTGATGGCAATCACCTGGTACGGCTACCGCCATGTAACCTCGAACTTCCCGATCACCGAGCCCAAGGACATGGAAGGCCTGAAGATCCGCGTTCCCGACAGCCCGGTGATGGTGATGTTCCCGAACGCCGTCGGCGCCAACCCGACGCCGATCGCGTTCGCCGAGGTCTACCTCGCGCTTCAGCAGGGCGTCGTCGATGCGCAGGAAAACCCCTTGCCGACAATCCAGTTCAAGAAGTTCTACGAGGTCCAGTCGAACATCAACCTGACCGGGCACATCGGAAACTCGCTGATCATCGTCGTCTCGGGATCGGCGATGGACCAGATCGGCGACGACGCCGCGACTGTCGAGGCGGTGATGAAGGAAGCGGCGGCCCAGTGCGCCGACGAGATCGCCGCCTCCGAGGCAAGCCTGGTCCAGTGGTTCCGCGACCAGGGCATCCAGGTGAACGAGGTCGACAAGGCCGCGTTCCAGGCCGCCGTGGCGCCGGTGGTGACCGACGCGACCAAGGTCCCCTACACGCTCGACCAGTACAACCGCCTGCAGGCGCTGGCGCCCTGAGATGACCACTCCGGAAAGGGATGGCGGGCGGGGCGATGCCCCGCCCGTCGACGCTGAGACCGGCGCCGTGCCGGTCGAGGTTCATTTCGAGGACGAGGAGATCCAGATCCGCGACATCGGCTGGATCGACGCGCCCGGCATCCTCGCCTTCTGGGCGCTGGCGGTCGTCGTGTTCCTCCAGTTCTTCACCCGCTACGTCCTGAACGATTCGCTGGCCTGGACCGAGGAAGTGGCGCGCTACATCCTGATCCTGGTCTGCTTCCTCGGCTCGGTCTCGGCGATGAAGCGCGGCTCGCACATCATGCTGGAATTCTTCATCCGCGCGCTCAGGCCCGCCTGGGGCAAGGCGCTCGCCGTCTTCGCCGAGGCGGTGACGCTGGTCTTCCTGTGCTGGATAACCTGGATCGGAATCGAGCTGATCCAGAAGACGCGCCAGAAGATGGTGACGATCCCGGTGCCGAAAAGCTGGATCTACATGCTGGTCGTCGCCGGGCTGGCGCTGATGGCGCTCTATTCGGCGCGCTGGCTCTGGCGCAAGTGGCGCGCCCGTCCGGACGAGGTCGTCCGGTTCTTTGACCCTTCCACCAAGACGGACTGACCGATGTCGATCCTGATGATGATCGTCCTCTTGCTGGTAATGATGGTGGCCGGGGTGCCGGTGGCCATTGCGCTGGCGCTTTCGTCGCTTCTGTTCGTGGTGACGAACGGCATGTCGGACCTCACCGTGCTCGCGACGATGGTGAACGGGGTGAACTCGTTTCCCCTGATCGCGGTGCCCTTCTTCATCCTGGCCGGAAACCTGATGAACTCCGCCGGGATCACCAACCGGATCTTCGCCTTCGCCCGCGCCGTCGTCGGCTGGATGCATGGCGGGCTTGGCCATGTGAACGTCGGCGCCAGCGTCATCTTCGCCGGCATGTCGGGTGCGGCGGTGGCCGATGCCGGCGGGCTTGGAAATATCGAGATCAAGGCGATGCGGGACGCCGGCTATGACGACGACTTCTCGGTCGGCATCACTGCGGCGTCGTCTACCATCGGGCCGATCATCCCGCCGTCCCTGCCCCTCGTCATCTACGGCGTCATCGCCGACACCTCGATCGGCCAGCTCTTCGTCGCCGGCCTCGTCCCCGGCATGATGATGGCCGTCTCGCTGATGATCATGGTCGCATGGTACTCCCGCCGCCGGAACTATCCGCGCGACACCAACTTCTCGGTCGCCCGTGTCGGCAACACCTTCGCGCACGCCTTCCTGCCGCTGATGACCCCGGTCATCATAATCGGCGGCATCATGACGGGCATGTTCACCCCGACCGAGGCCGCCATCGCCGCCGTGGCATGGGCGCTCTTCCTCGGCCTCGTCGTCTACCGCAGCCTCAGCCTCAAGGCGATCCTGCGGCTCTCGATGGACACGGTCGAGACCACCGCCGCGATCATGCTTATCGTCGCGGCCTCGACCATCTTCGCCTGGCTCCTGACCGCGAACCAGGTGGCGCTCCACGTCTCGCAGTCGCTCCTTGGCCTCACCCAGAACAAGGTCGCCCTTCTTCTGCTGATCACGCTGATCGTGCTGGTGATCGGCTGCTTCATGGAGACGATCGCCGCGATCACCATCCTGACGCCGGTCCTCCTTCCCGTCGCGGTAAGCCTTGGCGTCGATCCCGTCCATTTCGGCATCATCCTGATCCTGAACCTGATGATCGGGCTACTGACGCCGCCGGTCGGCATGGTGCTCTACGTGCTCTCCAAGGTCTCGGACGTGCCGTTCGAGCGCTGCGTGACGGCCACCGCGCCGTTCCTCGTGCCGCTTGTGACGGTGCTCCTGCTCCTGACCTTCATACCCGCGCTGTCCATGGCGCTGCCGACGTTGCTCTACCGCTGAGCGAGCAGGCATGTTTGCACAGTTTCCGGGCAATGCCCATTTATTGGACATGCGCCCGGAATCTGCTCAAAAGTCAGGCTGACGCTGGGAAAACCCCCACCCCTGCGGCCCGCTGCGTTGCGAGTCTTCTGCGCTGCGGAAAGATGGGCCTCGCGAGTTTGCTCGCATGGAACGCCGCACGGGGGGTGCATCCGGCAAGATCACATCCCCCCGCGCGACTACAGCAACAAGGCTGTGGTCCCGACGTAGCGCAGTCCTCCGGTTTTGCCAAACCGGACTTCGCGCCCGCGTCTGGCCCCGGCCACAACGGGGGATACCTTCGGATATGACCACCAAACTGACCCTGCCCGCCTTCGCCGCTGCCGCTCTGGTGGCCGGTGCGGGCTCGGCCCTTGCCCAGGACTGCCCGATCAAGGTCGGCGTGCTGCATTCGCTCTCGGGCACGATGGCGATCTCGGAAACGACGCTGAAAGACACGATGCTGATGCTCGTCGAGCAGCAGAACGCCAAGGGCGGCCTGCTCGGCTGCGAGCTCGAGGCCGTCGTCGTCGATCCGGCGTCGGACTGGCCGCTCTTCGCCGAAAAGGCGCGCGAGCTTCTGACCGTCCACAATGTCGACGTCATCTTCGGCAACTGGACGTCGGTCAGCCGCAAATCCGTGCTGCCGGTCATCGAGGAGCTGAACGGCCTTCTCTTCTATCCGGTACAGTACGAGGGCGAGGAATCCTCGCGCAACGTCTTCTACACCGGCGCCGCGCCGAACCAGCAGGCGATCCCGGCGGTCGACTACTTCCTCGAAGAGCTCGGCGTCGAGAAGTTCGCGCTTCTGGGCACCGATTACGTCTATCCGCGCACCACGAACAACATCCTCAATGCCTACCTCCAGTCGAAGGGTATCGCGGAAGCCGACATCTTCACCAACTACACGCCGTTCGGCCACTCGGACTGGGCGACGATCGTTGCCGACGTCGTGGCGCTGGGCGCCGACGGCAAGAAGGTCGGCGTGATCTCGACGATCAACGGCGACGCCAACGTCGGCTTCTACAAGGAACTCGCCGCCGCCGGCATCTCGGCCGACGACATCCCGGTCGTCGCCTTCTCGGTCGGTGAAGAAGAACTCTCGGGCCTCGACACCTCGAACCTCGTCGGCCATCTCGCCGCCTGGAACTACTTCATGACCGCCGACACCCCCGAAAACGCCGCCTTCATCGAAGCCTGGCACGCCTTCATCGGTGACGAGAAGCGCGTGACGAACGACCCGATGGAAGCCCACTACATCGGCTTCAACATGTGGGTGAACGCGGTGACCGCCGCCGGCACCACCGACGTCGATGCCGTGCGCGAGAACATGTGGGGCCAGGAGTTCCCGAACCTGACCGGCGGCACCGCCGTGATGGGCGTTAACCACCACCTGTCCAAGCCCGTCCTCATCGGCGAGATCCGCGCCGACGGCCAGTTCGACATCATCTCCGAGACCGAGCCTGTGCCGGGCGATGCCTGGACCGACTACCTGCCCGAGTCCGCGGTGCTCGAGTCGGACTGGAAGGACCTCCAGTGCGGCATGTACAACACCGAGACCAAGACCTGCGTTCAGCTGACCTCGAACTACTGAGGCCACACGGAGGGGCGGTACGCCGCCCCTCCCCGCACTCCGGAACGCGCCCATGATCCGAACAGTCCTGACCTGCCTTGCGCTTCTACTCGGCGCGCTCTCCGCCGGCGCCCAGACGCCCGGAGACGCCGCGCCCGAACCCGGCACGCTGCAGGCGCTTCTCGCCGCCGATCCCGACGCCATCGCCCGGCCCTCGCGCCGCACCGTGGGCGAGGTCATCGCGCTGATGATCGAGAGCGACCTGCCCGAGGTGCCGGCCTTCCTGGAAAAGTGGGGCGCCCGCGAGGTCTGGCAGCGCGACGCCGACGGGCTGTTCTTCTATGTCGAGGGCAACGGGCCCTACACATTGATCGACATTTCCACCGGTGCCGAAGTCGGCACCGCCGAGAAGGCCGAGCTCAGCCAGATCAAGCCGAACTCCGGCGTGCGCGGCGTCATCGCCTCGGCCCTCGTCGCCTACCAGCTTCTCGACGAAGACCGCACGCGCCGCGTCGCCGCACTCGACGCCATCGCGCGGGACGGCGCGGCCGAACATCTCGAACCGCTCGCCGTCTCGATCGAGGACGAGCCGGACCCCGCGATCCGCACCCGCAAGGAGCGGCTCCTGAAGATCCTGACCGCCCGATTCGGCGAGGACACCGACGCCCGCGTCGCCGCCATCGAGGCGCTCTCGGGCGACGTCTCGGTCGACGTGCGCGCGCTCCTCTCGCAGCTTCTCGCCACGACCGAAGGCGTCGCAACCGAGGTCCCTGCCGGCACCAACCTCGCCGCCGAGCTGAAGCCCGGACGCGATCTCACGGTGGCCGAGGCCTACGCCAAGCTCGCTGCCGCCGGTCTTGCCCAGTCCACCGTCTCGGATGCCGACCTGCGCGCCGGGCTGATCGAGAATATCGACGGCGACATGGTTGGCGGCATCCCGGTCGCGTCGCTCGGCGATCCCGAGGCACGGGTGCGCGCCTATACCGCGCTGGTCGAGGCCGGCAAGGTGCCGCCCTTCGTGCCGCAGGCTGACCGGGAAGCGGCGGTCGAGGCCCACACCTTCTACACCGCCTACAGCGAGAAGGACGCGGCGGTCACCGACGCCGCCCGCGCCGCCCAGCGCGCCATCGACACCAGGCTCGGCCTGATGCAGACGGCCGATCTCGGCCTCGACGCGCTGTCGCTCGCCTCGATCTACTTCCTCGCCGCCATCGGACTTGCCATCACCTTTGGCGTCATGGGCGTCATCAACATGGCGCATGGCGAATTCATCATGATGGGCGCCTATACCGGCTATGTCGTCCAGCAGGTGATCCCCGACTACACGACCTCGCTCATCGTTGCGCTGCCTATGGCATTCCTCGTCACATTCGCGGCCGGCGTCGCGATGGAACGGCTGGTCATCCGCCACCTCTACCACCGCCCGCTGGAAACGCTCCTCGCCACCTTCGGCATCTCGATCGCGCTGCAACAGCTGGCGAAGAACATCTTCGGCACGCAGGCGCGGCCGCTGACCTCGCCCGGCTGGCTCGACGGCGCGCTCACCTTCAACGACGTGGTCTCGATCAGCTACATCCGCATCGCGATCTTCGTCCTGGCGCTCCTCTTCCTCGGGCTGATCCTCTTCATCCTCAAGCGCACCCGCCTCGGGCTCGAGGTCCGCGCAGTCACCCAGAACCCCGGCATGGCCGCCTCGATGGGGATCAACCCCGACCGGATCAACATGATGACCTTCGGCCTCGGCTCGGGCATTGCCGGCATCGCCGGCGTCGCCATCGGTCTGTATGCGAAAGTCACCTCCGAGATGGGTGCCGACTACAGCGTGCAAAGCTTCATGACCGTCGTCTTCGGCGGTGTCGGCAACGTCTGGGGCACGCTCGCCGGCGCCTCGATGATCGGCACGCTGCAAAAGGGGATCGAGTGGCTGAACCCGTCGAACACGCTCGCCGCGCAGACCTACATGATCCTGTTCATCATCATCTTCATCCAGTTCCGCCCGCGCGGCATCGTCGCGCTCAAGGGCCGGGCGGCGGGGGCATGAGGATGAAACAGGGCTTCCTCTCCAAGAATTCGTCCGTCCTCTGGTTTCTCCTGATCCTTGCCGGCTTCACCATCGCCGTCACGCTGATGGCGCAGGCGACGGGCTTCGGCCTCATCTCGACAAGCTTCGTCAAGACGCTCGGCAAGACGCTCTGCCTCTGCCTCATCGCGGTCGCGATGGACGTGGTCTGGGGCTATTGCGGCATTCTCAGCCTTGGCCATTTCGCCTTCTTCGGCATCGGCGGGTACGCCATCGGTATGTGGCTCATGTACGCCCGGACCGAGGATATCGTCGTCGCCTCGCTCGCCAACCAGCCGATCCCGGCGACCCCGCAGGAAGTGACCGACGCGATCGGAACCCAGATCTTCGGCGTCGTCGGCTCGTCCGAGATCCCGGCGCTCTGGGCCACCGCGCACTCGCTGCCGCTCCAGCTGCTCTGGATCCTCGTCATCCCCGGCCTCCTTGCCGGCATATTCGGCTGGCTCGCCTTCCGCAGCCGCGTCACCGGCGTCTACCTCTCCATCCTCACCCAGGCGATGACGCTGGCCCTCTCGCTCTACCTCTTCCAGAACGACACCGGCCTTCGCGGCAACAACGGCCTCTCGGGCCTGCAGAACATTCCGGGCCTCGACAGCTGGGGCCAGGACTGGGTCTCGATCGCCTTCTTCTGGGCCTCGGCCGTCGCACTGGCGCTCGGCTACATCCTCTTCGCCTTCGTGACCTCGGGAAAGATGGGCAGCGTCATCCGCGCCATCCGCGACGACGAGGCGCGGGTGCGTTTCCTCGGCTACGATGTCGAACGCTACAAGCTCTTCGTCTTCACGATTACCGCCATGGTCGCCGGCATCGCGGGCGCGCTCTACTACCCGCAGGCCGGCATCATCAACCCGGCCGAGATCGCGCCCATCGCGTCGATCTACCTTGCCGTCTGGGTCGCCATCGGCGGACGCGGCCGGCTCTACGGAGCGGTCTTCGGCGCGGCCTTCGTCTCGCTCCTCTCGTCCTGGTTCACCGGCGGCGGCGCACCGGACATTCCGCTCGGCTTCTACACGATCCAGTGGACCGACTGGTGGCTGATCCTCCTCGGCCTCACCTTCGTCGCCGTCACGCTCTTCGCGCCCAAGGGCATCGGCGGGCTCTTCGACTACGTGATGATCGCCCGGCCGGTGCGCGACCGCCAGGGCGACTACGGACCCGACCAGGGGGCATGGCGCACCAGGGAAGGAGAACCGGAATGACCTCGCTCCTGGAAGTCTCCGGCGTCTCGGTCACCTTTGACGGCTTCCGCGCCATCAACAACCTCTCGATCTCCATCGGCGAACCCGAGATGCGCGCCATCATCGGGCCGAACGGCGCCGGCAAGACCACCTTCATGGACATCATCACCGGCAAGACCAGGCCTGACGAGGGCCGCGTGATCTGGGGCGAGCGGTCGATCAGCCTCCTCGGCATGTCCGAAAGCCGCATCGCGCGCGAGGGGATCGGCCGCAAGTTCCAGCGCCCGACCGTCTTCGAGGCGCAGACCGTTCGCGAAAACCTGCGGCTGGCGGTGAAGAACAGGCGCGGCCCGTTCGACGTGCTCCTCGTCAAGGCGCGCGACGAGACCGAAGCGCGCATTCTCGAACTGGCCGAGGAAATCGGCCTGACCTCCGAGCTCGATCGCATCTCGGGCGAGCTTTCGCACGGCCAGAAGCAATGGCTGGAAATCGGCATGCTGCTGGCCCAGGATCCGCGCCTCCTCCTCGTCGACGAGCCCGCCGCCGGCATGACGCCCGCCGAGCGCGAGCACACGACCGACATCCTCGTCAACGCCGCCAGGACCCGCGCCGTCGTGGTGGTCGAACATGACATGGAGTTCGTCCGGCGCCTCAATTGCAAGGTGACGGTGCTGCACGAGGGTTCGGTCCTCGCCGAGGGCAGTCTCGACCACGTCACCGCCAACAAGGACGTCATCGACGTCTATCTGGGACGCTGACCATGCTGGACGTGCAGGACCTCACCCTCAAATACGGCCAGAGCCAGATCCTGAACGGCATCACGATGGCCGCCAAGACCGGCGAGATCACGGCGGTCATGGGCACCAACGGCGTCGGCAAGACCAGCCTCCTGAAGGCGATCTCGGGCCGGCACCCCTATGCCTCGGGCACGATCACGGTTGACGGAACGCCGGTGCCGAAAGGCGCCTACAACGCCGCCCGCATGGGTATCGCCTACGTGCCGCAGGGCCGCGAGGTCTTCCCGCTGATGACGGTGACCGAGAACCTCGAGACCGGGTTCGCCTGCCTGCCGAAATCCGACCGCAGGATCCCGCCCCGGATCTACGATCTCTTCCCGGTCCTGAAGGACATGAAAGACCGCCGCGGCGGTGACCTCTCGGGCGGCCAGCAGCAGCAGCTTGCCATCGCCCGGGCGCTTGTCACTGGCCCGCGCGTCCTCCTCCTCGACGAGCCGACCGAAGGCATCCAGCCCAACATCATCCAGCAGATCGGCGAGGTCATCAAATCGCTGCGCGAGGAGGGTGGCATCGCCATCGTGCTGGTCGAGCAGTTCTTCGACTTCGCCTATGGCCTCGCCGACCGGTTCGTTGCGCTGAACCGGGGCTCGGTCGTGATGAACGACGTGCGCGCCGAGGTGAGCCGCGAGGCGCTGCTGGAGCGCGTGTCGATCTGACGCGTCGTGCCCGTGCCGACGCTCAGGCCCGTTCGAGGACCTCGTCCCACATGATGTACCGGCCGGCGGCATTCTTCTCGGCGGAGCCGGCAACCCGGATGCCGCCGTCCGCGAAGAAATAGGTCACCTCGACCGCGTTCCCGGGGATCGGGATCGTGTAGTGCAACAGGTCGTCCGCGAAATAGCCGCGCCCGACCATGTCGCCCAGCTC
Organism: Paracoccaceae bacterium; assembly: GCA_050303575.1. Taxonomy (GTDB): domain Bacteria; phylum Pseudomonadota; class Alphaproteobacteria; order Rhodobacterales; family Rhodobacteraceae; genus JBNLCA01. The sequence goes on along the minus strand of JBNLCA010000641.1, from coordinate 511 downwards.
GAAGCGCAGGATCGAGGGCGCGACGATGGTGAATTCGAACGATTGCAGGATGTCGGGCTGGTCCGGCTCCTCGCCGAAGATGTGGCGGAACGCCAGCCGGGCGCCGCCCTCGGCCGGTTCGATCGTCATCTCGACACGGTACCGCTTCGTCTCGCCAGCGTCGTCGCGCCAGGTGCCGTCGCCGACATACTGGCCGAGATTCTTCATCAGGCTGGCGCTCATCCGGGGATCCTCCTGACCGCCACCATCTCACCTCTGCCTCCGGATCGCCAGCCCGTGGCCGGACGCGGGGCCAAGCCTGCGGCCCGGCGCTTTCGATGGCCTCGGCTTCGCCTCGGCAGAGAGGGGGCCCTCGTACCCCCTCTTCGCGCTGGCGCGCGAATTCACCCCCGAGAATATTTGAGGACCAAAAGAGGGGTGACGCAATCTCCAGGCCTTCCCCGCGCCGCCGAATGCTGCGTTGAGTCGGCCTTGGGGGCGAAAGGGGCCGAGCCCCCGCCGCTGCGGAGCG
>JBNLCA010000640.1:0-5301 GCA_050303575.1 Paracoccaceae bacterium | reverse complement strand
GGCGGGCGTATTCCTTGAGCGCCGTCATGGCGGTGGGCCTGCTCTTGCCTCTGTTTGAGGGAAGCATAACGGCAGAGGGCGTTTGCGTCTATGGCGGCGGGAGGTGGGCCTCCCCGGCCTGGTGCGCGGCGAAGCAGCAGGGCCGAGCGCCTGCCCGCCCCGACGGGCTGGCGCATCTGCGCCGTCAGCTCGGACCGTCGTGGTTGGAGGCGGGCCGCACCATAAAGCGCACCCGAATACCGTTGCGAGCGCCATCCCGCGGCCAGGCGCTCGGCCCTGCTGCTGTCTTGACCGAGCGTCAGAGGTTCTCGGGCTGCGGCATGCCGAGGACGTGGTAGCCGCCGTCGACCAGGATGATCTCGCCGGTCGTGCAGGCGCCGTAGTCCGAGGCAAGGTAGACCGCCGTCCCGCCGATCGCCTCGAGCGTCGCGTTGTGGCGCAGGGGGGCGTTCGCCTCGGTCAGCCGGAAGGTCTTGCGCGCGCCGCCGATGGCCGCGCCGGCCAGCGTCTTCATCGGGCCGGGCGAGATGGCGTTCACCCGGATCTTGTCGGGGCCGAGGTCGTTTGCGAGGTATCGCACGGTGCTTTCCAGCGCCGCCTTGGCCACGCCCATCACGTTGTAGTAGGGCGTCACACGATTCGAGCCCTGGTAGGTCAGCGTAAGGAGCGTGCCGCCCTCGGGCATCAGGGGTGCCGCCCGGCGGGCGACGTCGATGAACGAGAAGCACGAGATGGTCAGCGAGTTCCTGAAGTTCTCGCGCGTGGTGTTGATGAAGCGGCCGGTCAGCTCGTTCTTGTCGGAGAAGGCGATGGCGTGAACGACGAAGTCGATCGTGCCCCATTCGCTGCGCAGGCGCTCGAACGCGGCATCCATCGAGGCGTCGTTCGTCACGTCGACATCGACCAGGAACTCCGACCCGACCGAAGCGGCGAGCGGCGCCACGCGGCTGCCGAACGCGTCGCCCTGGTGGGAGAAGGCAAGCTCGGCCCCCTCTTCGGCGAGTGCGCTGGCGATGCCCCAGGCAATGGACCGGTCGTTCGCGACGCCCATGATGAGCCCGCGTTTCCCCTTCATCAGGTCAGCCATGCACCGTCACCCGTCAAATCTGGAAAGCAGCAGGGTGGCGTTGGTGCCACCGAAGCCGAAGGAATTGGAGAGAATGGAATCGTGGGTCACGCCCTCGCGCAGCTCGGTCACGATCTCTTCGGGGCGGATCGCCGGATCGAGTTCGGTGACGTTGATCGAGGGTGCGGTGAAGCCGTGATGCATCATCAGGAGCGAGTAGATCGCCTCGTGCACGCCGGTCGCGCCGAGCGAGTGGCCGGTCATCGACTTGGTCGAGCCGATCACCGGATGGTCGTCGCCCATGACGCGGCGGACGGCCTCGACCTCGGTGACGTCGCCGGCCGGCGTCGAGGTGCCGTGGGCGTTGATGTAGGTGACCTTGCGGTCCTCGGGCAGGGTCGAGAGCGCAAGCCGCATCGACCGCTCGCCGCCTTCGCCCGAAGGGGCGACCATGTCGTAGCCGTCGGACGTCGCGCCGTAGCCGGTGACCTCGGCGTAGATCTTCGCGCCGCGCGCCTTGGCGCGTTCAAGTTCCTCGAGCACCACGACCCCGCCGCCGCCGGCGATGACGAAGCCGTCGCGGGTGGCGTCGAACGGGCGCGAGGCAGTGGTCGGCGTGTCGTTGTACTTGGACGACATCGCGTTCATCGCGTCGAAGAGGCAGCTGAGCGTCCAGTCGACTTCCTCGCCGCCGCCGGCGAAGACGATGTCCTGCTTGCCCATCTGGATCTGTTCGACCCCGTTGCCGATGCAATGCGCCGAGGTCGAGCAGGCCGAGGTGATCGAGTAGTTGATGCCCTTGATCCTGAACGGCGTCGCCAGGCACGCCGAGTTCGTCGAGGACATGCAGCGGGTGACCATGAAGGGACCCATCCGTTTGGGGGCTCCCTTGGTCTTCACCGTCTCGAAGGCGGTGAAGAAGTTCGAGGTCGAGGGACCGCCCGATCCCATGATCAGCCCGGAGCGCGGGTTCGACACCTCGTCCTCGCCCAGTCCGCTGTCGGCGATGGCCTGCTTCATGGCGAGGAAGTTGTAGGCCGCGCCCGGCCCCATGAAGCGCATGTCGCGCTTGTCGATGTGGTCCTCGAGGACGATGTCGGGCTTGCCGTGCACCTGGCAGCGGAAGCCGTTGTCGGCATAGTCCTGCGCGAACGAGATGCCCGACCGTCCGGCCTTGAGGCTGGCGGTCACTTCCTCGGCATTGTTGCCGATGGGCGAGACGATCCCGAGCCCGGTGATGACAACGCGGCGCATCGGCTTCCTCCTCAGTCGGCGGCGGGGGAAAGGCCCACCTTCATGTCCTTGACTAGATAGATGGTCTCGCCGTCGGCTTCCACCCGGCCGTCGGCCACGCCCATCGTCAGGCGGCGGCTTTGCAACGCCTTGGTGAAATCGACGAAGTAGGTGATCTTCTTGCGATCGGGCCGGACCATGCCGGTCAGCTTGACCTCGCCGACGCCCAGTGCGTAGCCCTGACCCTGCCAGCCGCGCCAACCCAGGTTGAAGCCGGTGAGCTGCCAGAGCCCGTCTAGGCCCAGGCAGCCGGGCATGATCGGGTTGCCGGGGAAATGGCAGTCGAAGAACCACAGGTCGGGGGTGATGTCGAACTCGGCGACGACATGGCCCTTGCCGTGCTCGCCCCGGTCGCCCGAGATGTCGGTGATCCGGTCCATCATCAGCATCGGCGGCAGCGGCAGCTGGGCGTTGCCCGGTCCGAAAAGCTCGCCCCGTGCGCAGGCCAGAAGGCCTTCCTTGTCGAAACTGGTCGGATAATCGGCCATCAGGCCCCGGTCCCCGCTGCTTGTGATTTTCTCCCGGCCCCCCTCTATCACCCCCCTTGTCGGGCGTGCAAGTGTGCTGCCGGGCCACAACCCGGTCCAGCAATTCCCGTTGAAATGCCGCATTTTCGGGCTTTATAAGGGATGTCAGTCGAAAAAAGCCGAGGCAGATGACGGCAGAGGCGGAAATCAGGGGCTCGAAGTGGCTGGCCGGGGCCGGGCTTCGGCCGACGCGTCAGCGTGTCGCGCTGGCGACGCTGCTGGTCGGCGACGGCAAGGACCGGCACGTCACGGCCGAGAGCCTTTACGAGGCTGCTCGCGAGACCGGCGACAAGGTGTCGCTGGCGACCGTCTACAACACGCTGCGCGCCTTCTGCCATGCCGGCCTTCTGAGCGAGATCACGGTCGATGGCTCGAAGAGCTATTTCGACACGCGCGTCGACGACCATCCGCACTTCTACTGGGAAGACACCGGCGAGTTGACCGATGCGCCGAAGGCGCAGCTGGAACTCGCCCGTCTTCCCGAGCCGCCCGAGGGCACCGAGGTCGCCCGCGTCGACGTGGTGATCCGCCTGAGGCGGAGCTGACCGCGCTTTCCCTTTCGCAGCCAGAGGTTTGTCGCTTGCGGGCCTGCGGGTGACGCGCCCGGCGCAGTCGGTGCGCGGACTGCCACGCTAGGAAGGCCGGAAGTCAGGTCAGAGGGCAGGCGTGGACTACGACTATGTGATCGTCGGGGCGGGGTCGGCCGGCTCGGTCCTGGCCGAGCGGCTGTCGGCGGACGGGCGGTCGCGGGTGCTGGTGCTGGAAGCGGGCGGCAGCGACCGGCGGTTCTATGTCGCGATGCCGTTGGGCTACGGCAAGCTTTTCTACGATCCGGCGGTCAACTGGATGTACCGGGCCGAACCCGATCCGGGGCTTTCGGGGATCGCCGATCACTGGCCGCGGGGCAAGATCCTCGGCGGGTCGAGCTCGATCAACGCGATGGTCTGGATCCGGGGGCACAGGGACGACTATGCGGACTGGGAGGCCGCCGGGAACCCCGGCTGGGGCTGGGCCGAGGCGCTGGCCGGATACCGCGCGATCGAGGACAACGAGGCGGGCGGCGACGACTGGCGCGGGTCGGGCGGGCCGCTCTTCATCTCGGCGAACCGGACGGGGCTGCATCCCCTGACCGAGAGCTTCGTCGCCTCGGCCCAGGCAGCGGGGCTGGCGCGGAACCCGGATTTCAACGGGACCGAACAGGAGGGTGTCGGCACCTACCAGATGACGATCAGGGGCGGCCGGCGGAACTCGGCGGCGCGGGCGTTTCTCAGGCCGGCGATGAAGCGGGCGAACGTCACGGTCCTGACGCGGGCGCAGGCGACGCGGGTGGTGTTCGAAGGGCGCCGCGCGGTCGGGGTCGCGTACCGGCATCGGGGCGCCATCAAGGTGGCGCGGGCGCGGCAGGTGGTGCTGTCGGGCGGGTCGATCAACTCGGCCCAGCTTCTGATGCTGTCGGGGATCGGGGCGGGCGCGGACTTGCAGGCGCTGGGGATTCCGGTGGTCGCGGACAACCGGAACGTCGGGGCGCATCTCGCCGACCACCAGGGGATCAACTACACCTACCGGGTCACCGTGCCGACCTACAACGACGTGCTGCGGCCGTGGTGGGGAAAGGTCCGCGCCGGGCTCGAATGGGTGCTTCTGCGCCGGGGTCCGCTCGCGCAGTCGCTGAACCACGGCGGCGGGTTCTTCCGGACCGATCCGTCGCGGACCCGGCCGAACATGCAGCTTTATTTCCAGGCGCTGTCGACCCTGCTGCCGCGCGCCGGCGAGCGACCCCTGCTGACGCCCGATCCGTTCTCGGGCCTGTCGCTGGGCCTCTCGAACTGCCGGCCGACGAGCCGGGGCCGGATTTCGCTTGTCAGCCCCGATCCGTTCGCGCCGCCGAGGATCGTGGCGAACGCCTTTTCGACGGACGAGGATGTCGCCGAGATGCTGGCGGCGGTGAAGTTCCTGCGCAGGATTGCGGCCTGCGACCCCCTGCGCTCGATCGTCGCCGAGGAGCTCAGGCCGGGGCCCGAGGTCACGTCGGACGAAGACCTGATCCACGACTTCCGCGCGCGGTCGGGGACGGTCTATCATCCGTCCTGCACGGCGCGGATGGGGCCGGACCCGGCGACCTCGGTCGTCAGCCCGGACCTTGCGGTCCATGGTGTCGATGGGCTATCGGTCTGCGATGCCTCGGTCTTCCCGACGCTGATCGGGGGAAACACCAACGCGCCGGCGATCCTGGTCGGATGGCTGGGGGCCGAGCGGATCCGGCGGCGGGCGGGGTAGTCAGCCGAAGCGGGGCTTCACCCCGGCGCGGGGACAAGGCGAAGCCGCCGCGCCAGCGCCTGCCCGCCCCGACGGGCTGGCGCTTCTGCGCTGTCCCGCGAACCACGACCGATGGAGGCAGGCTGCACGATAAAGTGC
>JBNLCA010000639.1:0-1824 GCA_050303575.1 Paracoccaceae bacterium | reverse complement strand
CGTCTTCTCCTCGGACGAGAAAGTGGCGACCGTCTCGCGGACGGCGTGGTTCCAGATTTCCATGATCGCCGCGATGTCGTCCGGTGTCGCGTCGCGGATCATCCCAGCACGCACAGGCCCGATGGGGTCTCGATCCGGGCGCCGAGCGACGGGACCGGGCCTTCCTCCACCGCAATCCGCGGATCGGCGAGATGGCCGGCAAGGCATTCGCGCAAGAGGTCGGCCTCGGGATGCCGCAGGACGAGGCCACGGAGACGGCAGCCCTGATCCGGCAGCGTTGCGGCCGGATGATCTCCCTGCCACTGGATCAGCGCCGGGAAACAGCCGCCGAAGGGAAGACACCCATCATCGGGGATACCCATGCGCCAGCGGTAGGCGCCGCGCTCCAGATCATGCGCATGTCCGGCGCCCGGCGGCGAGCCTGCGAGCGCCGCGTCGAGGTCGGCGGTTCGGCAGACCCAGTTGGTCAGGCGCGGCGGTCCGTCGAAATGGTCGAGGTCGAACCAGCGCGGCCGTCCGGGTGGTGGCGCGCCGGGATCTATGGCAATCACCTCGAGATACTCGCCCGGACCGAGCGACAGGAGCCGGTTGTGCGTTCCCATCAGTGCATGTTTCCCGCCCCCGGCCAGCGGCACGCCCAGTGCGGTCTCGATGGCCGCCACGCCCTCGTCGAGTGTCGCGGCGCAGATGGCGAGATGGTCGAGTTCCATGGGGCCTCCTGGGCGTCAGCACGCGATCCTATGGGCCGTCAAAAGCCCTCACAAGCTTGACTTCACGGCGAAAGCGCCCATTTCGGACCGAAACAGGGAGAACTGCATGTCGCTCATCCGGTCCGTCGAACGGTTTTTCAGTCACGACTCGGCCGGGGGCGTCGTACTGATGCTGGCCGCGGTTCTGGCGCTGATCGTCGCCAATTCTGGCCTTTCGGGCCAGTATCTCGCCACGCTCGACATGCCGCTTGCGATTCTGCTGAACGGCGAGGGGCTGGAAAAGCCGCTGATCCTGTGGATCAACGACGGGCTGATGGCGATCTTCTTCTTTCTCGTCGGGCTCGAGCTCAAGCGCGAGATGGTCGAGGGCAAGCTGAAGAATCCGGCCGACGTGTTCCTACCCGGCCTTGCCGCGGTCGGCGGAATGGCGATTCCGGCGCTGGTCTTCCTGTTCTTCAATTTCAGCGATCCGGTCACCCGCGGCGGCTGGGCGATCCCGGCGGCGACCGACATCGCCTTCGCGCTGGGCGTGCTGGCGCTCGTCGGTCCTCGCGTTCCGTCGGGGTTGAAGATCTTCCTGCTGACGCTCGCCATCCTCGACGACATGGGGGCGATCCTCGTGATCGCGCTCTTCTACACGGCCGAGCTGAAGGTCGACTACCTCCTGATGGCGCTCCTGCCGCTCATCGCGCTCGGCTGGATGAACTGGCGCGGCCAGCACCGCGAGGCGCCGATCATCCTGGTCGGGATCATCCTCTGGGTGCTAGTGCTGAAATCGGGCGTCCACGCCACGCTGGCGGGCGTCGTGACGGCCTTCTTCGTGCCCTTGAAGGATCGCTACGGCAAGTCGCCGCTGCACGCGCTGGAAAACGCGCTCGCGCCCTATGTGCTGTTCCTGATCGTGCCGATCTTCGCCTTCGCCAATGCCGGCGTGGTGCTGACCGGGCTCAGCTTCGCCGACCTCTTCGCGCCCCTGCCGCTCGGCATCGCGCTCGGCCTCATCATCGGCAAGCAGATCGGCGTCTTCGGCGTGACCTGGGCGCTGGTCAAGCTCGGCTGGGCGCGGCTGCCGCACGGCGTCGGCTGGGTCCACCTCTACGGGGTGAGCTGCCTC
>JBNLCA010000638.1:0-8123 GCA_050303575.1 Paracoccaceae bacterium | reverse complement strand
GGCGCGGTGCTGGACCCTTCGGGCCTTGATGCGCTCTTGCCCGACTGGCGGTCGATGGACGCGCCGATCAAGGTGCCGGTGACGAAGGACAATTTCTACATCCTGGGCGAGGCGGGCCAGCTGCGCGTGCCCAACTGGCCGATGCCGCCCCTGATGAACAACCACGGCAACTACATCGTCTCGATGGGCAATGTCTGTCGCTGGATGGCCGGTGTGGCCGAGGGGCTGGGGGTCGAGATCTTCCCCGGCATGTCCTGCTCGGATCTCGTCTTCCGCGAGGACGGCTCGGTCAAGGGCGTCATTGCCGGCGAGTTCGGCAAGAACCCGGACGGCACACCGGGACCGGGCTACGAACCGGGGATGGAACTGCACGGCAAGTACGTGTTCCTGGCCGAGGGCGTGCGTGGTTCGCTCTCGAAACAGGTGATCGAGAAGTACGGGCTCGGCGAGGGCCGGGAGCCGCAGAAATACGGTCTTGGCATGAAGGAGATCTGGGAGATAGACCCGGCCAAGCACCGCGAGGGCACGGTGACCCACACGATGGGCTGGCCCTTGGGCTCGAACGCCGGGGGCGGCAGCTTCATCTACCACCTCGATAACAACCAGGTTTACGTCGGCTTCGTCGTCCACTTGAACTACAAGAATCCCTACCTCTATCCCTATGCCGAGTTCCAGCGCTTCAAGCATCACCCGATCGTCGCCGACCTTCTGAAGGGCGGCAAACGCGTCGCCTACGGCGCGCGCGCGATCAGCGAGGGCGGCTGGCAGTCGATCCCGAAGGCGGCGTTCCCGGGCGGCGTGCTGCTCGGTTGCTCTGCCGGGCTGGTCAACGTGCCGCGCATCAAGGGCAACCACAACGCGATGTTCTCGGGCATCCACGCCGCCGAGGCGGCCCATGCGGCGATCAGGGCCGAGCGCGCGGGCGACACGCTCGACGCCTATGACGCGGCGCTGAGGTCGGGGCCGGTCGCGCAGGACCTGAAGAAGGTGCGGAACGTCAAGCCGCTGTGGTCGAAGCTTGGCCTCTGGGCGTCGCTGGCGCTGGGCGGGTTCGACATGTGGTTCGCGAGCCTCTTCGGCGTGAACCCCCTCGGCACGATGAAGCATGGCAAGACGGACGCCGCGGCGACGGGGCTCGCCGAGAACTACAAGCCGATCGACTATCCCAAGCCCGACGGCACGCTCAGCTTCGACCGGCTGACCAATGTCAGCTTCTCGATGACCAACCACGAGGAAAGCCAGCCCTGCCACCTCCGGCTGAAGGACCCGGCCGTGCCGATCGCGGTCAACCTGCCGAAATTCGCCGAACCGGCGCAGCGCTATTGTCCGGCCGGCGTCTACGAGGTGGTCGAGGATGCGGGCGGGCCGCGCTTCCAGATCAATTTCCAGAACTGCGTCCACTGCAAGACCTGCGACATCAAGGATCCCAGCCAGAACATCGTCTGGACCACGCCGCAGGGCGGAGACGGGCCGAACTATCCCAACATGTGATGAGCGCGCTCATGCCGGCAGGCCGGCGGATCGATCCCGAATCCCTTGACGGACAAGCCGCCGCACCCGTGGATTCGTTCCGTTCGGCGGGTCGATGGGCATGATCGCGAACGCCTATCCTTGCGAGAGTCTGCGCCGTTCTTATCGACCTATCCGCGAGTTACGGGCCGCCAGATCGGATTCCGTCGGGGCATGACCCGAACTCATCCCAGATGTGACCCAATCTGGCCCCTTTTCGTTGCTTTAACCAAGGGCGATGGATAGGCTGGCCGGACGCTTGATGAGGTTGTCCAAATGATGCGATCGCTCCGTATGGTTCCCTGCGCCCTTGCCCTTGCAGCATTGGGCCTGGCGGTGGCGGAGCCGGCAGCGGCCGAGGACGGTCTGGCCGGTGCCTACCTGTCGGCGCGGCAGGCCTCGGGCCACAGCGATTATGCCGCCGCGGCGCAGTATTACTCCGAGGCGCTGGCCTACGATCCGTCGAACCCCGAGCTCCTGGAAGGCGCGCTGGTTGCCTATATCGCGCTCGCCGATCTCGACAAGGCGGTGCCGGTCGCGCGCCGCCTGCGCGAGAGCGTGCAGCAGAGCGCCGTCTCCGAACTTGTGCTGACGGCCGATCAGCTGAGGCGCGGCGACTACGCCGGCGTCATTGCAGATTACGATGCAGGCCGGCAGATCGGCCCCCTGGTCGATGGCTTGGTCATCGCCTGGTCCGAACTCGCGCGCGGCAATGTCGGCGTCGCGATGGAGGATTTCGACAAGGTCATCGCGACCGAGGCGCTGGCGCCCTTCGGCAATTACCACAAGGCCATGGCGCTCGCGCTGGTCGGCGACTTCGAAGGCGCCGACGCGCTCTTCGCCAAGGCCGAGCAGGGCGGCACGCACCTGACACGCCGCGGCGTCATCGCCCATGCCCAGGTGCTGGGCCAGCTTGGCCGCAGCGAGGACGCGCTGGTGCTGATCGAGCGCATCTTCGGCGCCGATCCCGACCCCGAGATCGCGAACCTGCGCACCGCGCTTTCCTCGGGCGACGCGCCGCCTTTCGACGAGATCACCGACGCAAGGCAGGGCATCGGTGAGGTCTTCTTCACGGTCGCCACGGTGCTCGATAACCAGGCCGAGGATACCTACACGCTGATCTATGCCCGCGTCTCCGAGATGCTGGTGCCCGACCTGACCGAGGCGATCCTCTTCTCGGCCGACATCCTGGAGCGCCAGGGCCAGCACGACCTGGCGACGGCCGCCTACAATCGTATTTCGCGCACCGATCCCGCGTATCACCTGGCCGAACTGGGCCGGGCCGAGGCGCTGCGCTCCGCCGGCCGGACCGAGGCGGCCATCGAGGTGCTCGAGCAGCTGGCCAAGGGCTACCCGGAACTGCCGAACGTGCAGCGCGCGCTGGGCGACATCCTGCGCTCGGAAGAGCGTTACCGCGAGGCCGTGGTCGCCTATGATGCCGCCATCGCGGCGCTGCCGGGCCAGGATCCGTCGCACTGGGTTCTCTATTACGCGCGCGGCATCAGCCACGAGCGCGCCGGAGAATGGCCGCAGGCCGAGGCGGATTTCCGCAAGGCGCTTGAGCTTCAGCCCGATCAGCCGGGCGTACTGAACTATCTTGGATATTCGTTCCTCGAGCTGGGCACGAACTACGACGAGGCGCTTGCGATGATCGAGCGCGCCGTCGCGGCCCGGCCCGATGACGGATACATCGTCGACAGCTTCGGCTGGGCGCTCTATCGCCTCGGCCGTTACGACGAAGCTGTCGATCCGATGGAAAAGGCCGCGTCTCTCGCGGCTGTCGACCCGATCGTCAACGATCACCTGGGCGATGTCTATTGGGCGGTTGGGCGCCGCACAGAGGCAAAGTTCCAGTGGCGTCGGGCCCTTTCGTTCGATCCCGAGGACAAGGATGCGGCCCGCATCCGCCGCAAGCTAGAGGTGGGGCTCGACGCGGTTTTGGCAGAGGAGGGGGCAAAACCCCTTGCCGTCGCGAATGACAACGGTGGTTCAAACTGAGCGCGCACCCGCTAAGATAAATCTTGCACTGCATGTCACGGGGCGCCGTGACGACGGATATCATACCCTGGAGTCGCTGGTCGTCTTCGCATCGTTCGGCGACGAGGTCGCCGCCGAACCTGCGGACGACCTGACACTCGAAGTCTCGGGCCCCTTCGCCGAGGGCGTGCCGGTGAACGGCTCGAACCTGGTGATGCGCGCCGCCGAGGCGCTGCGCAAGGCGCGCGGCGTCGAGAAGGGCGCGGCGATCCGGCTGGAGAAGAACCTGCCCAACGGCGCCGGGATCGGCGGCGGCTCGTCCGACGCCGCCGCGGCGATCCGGCTTCTGGCGAGAATGTGGGGGGTCGAGCCGCTGAGCGCCGATGAGGCGCTGGCGATCGGCGCCGACGTTCCGGTCTGCCTCGCCGCGCCCGGGGCGCAGCTGATGAAGGGCATCGGCGAGAAGCTCGAACCGGCGCCGAAGCTGCCCGACGCCTGGCTTGTCCTGGCCAACAACGGCACCCATGTCGCGACCGAGAAGGTCTTCGCGCTGTTCGACAAGCAGTTCGAATGCGATCCCAAGGGATTGGGCAAGGCCGGCGCCTTCGGAACGGTTGCCGACTTCGAACACTGGCTCTTCGATCAGCGCAACGACCTGACGCCGGCGGCGATCCATGACGAGGTGGCGCCCGATCTGAATGACGTGCTCGAAGCCTTCATGGCGCTGCCGGGCTGCCTGAACAGCGATCTCTCGGGATCCGGCGGCACGGTCTGGGGCCTCTTCGCCTCGGAGGCCGAGGCCGAGGGCGCGCTCGTGCGGCTGAAGCGCCGGCATCCGACCTGGTGGGTGGCGAAGACGAAGCTTTGAGGCGCCGGGACGGGGGCGCTCCCGCGCTCCCTCGACAGGCGCCTGCGGCGCCCGTCTCCTCCGCTTGGGCCCGGCCGCGCTGACGCGCGGGGCTTTCGGTGGCCTCGCTGCGCTCGGCAGGGGGCTCTGCCCCCGTCGCCTTCGGCGACTCCCCCGGAGTATTTACGGCACAGGGAAGGACCAGGGCCTCGGTTCTGTTTTGGTCCTGATCGTTCTCGAGGAAGAGGCCGAGGCCAGGCCCGCCGGAAAAGCCAGCTGGGTTCGCGGCGCCAGACGCAATCGGGAAGGCCTAGCTGATCCGGGCGACCACGTAGTCGGCAAGGTCGGTCAGCATCTCCCGGATCGGATGGTCGGGGACCGTGCCGAGCGCCGCCCTGGCCTTCGCCGCCCAGTCGAGCGCGGTGGCGCGGGTCGAGACGAGGGTCGCGTGTTTCGCCAGGAGCGCCATCGCGCGTTCGAGGTCGCCGTCGTCCTGGCGTCCCACCTCGATCGCGCGGACCCAGAAGGCGCGCTCGTCCGCGTCCGCCGCCGCCACCGCGCGGATCACCGGAAGGGTCAGCTTCCGCTCGCGGAAATCGTCGCCGACATTCTTGCCGATCACGCCGCTCGTGCCACCGTAGTCGAGAAGGTCGTCGACCATCTGGAACGCGATCCCGAGCGCATCGCCGTATTCGAAGAGCGCGCGGACCACCGGCTCGGGCGCGCCCGCGATCACGCCGCCGACCTCGGTCGCCGCCGAGAAGAGCGCCGCCGTCTTGCCGCGCACGATCTTGAGGTAGGTGTCCTCGCCCGTCGCCAGGTTCGATGCGGCGGAGAGTTGCAGCACCTCGCCCTCGGCGATCGTCGCCGCCGCGTTCGAGAGGATGTCGAGAACCCGCAAGGACCCGGTTTCGACCATCAGCTGGAAGGACCGGGCGAAGAGATAGTCGCCGACCAGCACGCTCGACTTGTTGTCCCACAGAAGGTTCGCCGTCGGCCGCCCGCGCCGCTGGGCGCTTTCGTCGACCACGTCGTCGTGCAGCAAGGTCGCGGTGTGGATGAACTCGACCGTCGCGGCGAGGCGGACATGGTGATCGCCCTGGTAGCCGCACAGCCGCGCCGCGGCGAGCGTCAGCATCGGCCGCAGCCGCTTGCCGCCCGCCTCGACCAGATGCGCCGTTACCTCGGGAATGCGCGGCGCGTGCTCCGACGCCATGCGCGCGCGGATCGTGTCATTGACGGCGGAAAGGTCGTCCTTCAGCGCCTCGGCCAGGCGCTCGTGCGGTTTCAGGCGCGGTTCGTCCAGGCTCATGCTCGACATTCCAAAGGCGATGCCCTTAAGTCTCCGGCGATGAAAGAGCTGATGCGCACCACCGATCCCACCGAGATCGCCTTCGCCACCGCCCTGCTCGACGGTGAGGGTATAGAGGCGTTTGACCTTGACGTCCACATGAGCGTCCTTGACGGCTCGCTCGGCATATTGCCGCGGCGGCTGATGGTGGCGGACGAGGATTATTCGAAGGCCGTGCGGGTGTTGCGCGACAACGGCCTTCCGGTCTTCGAGGGGCCGTGATGGAGGCCGCGCCGGACCTGACCGAGGACGGGTTCCTGGGCGGGCGGCTGCGGATCCGGCAACCGAGGGCGGGCTATCGCGCCGGCGTCGATCCGGTTCTGCTGGCCGCCGCCGTGCCGGCGCATCCGGGCGAGAGCGTGCTTGAGCTGGGGCTGGGCACCGGAACGGCGAGCCTGTGCCTGGGCGCACGGGTGCCGGGGCTGCGTTTGACGGGTATTGAGGTGCAGGCGGGCTACGCCGCCTTGGCGCGCGAGAACGCCGCCGCCAACGGCATCGCGCTCGAGGTGGTCGAGGGCGATGTACGGCGGGTGCCCGAGATCGTGAGGGCGCGGAGCTTCGACCACGTCATCACCAACCCGCCCTATTACCCGCGTGCCGGTCGCACCCCGGCGACCGATCTCGGCCGCGAGCGGGCGCTGGGCGAGGACCTGCCGCTCGCCGACTGGATCGGCGCCGTTATCCGCCGCCTGAAGCCGGGCGGACGGCTTACCGTGATCCAGCGGGCCGAGCGTACGGCGGACCTTCTGGCCGCCTGCACGGGGCTCGGGAGTATCGAGCTCTGGCCGCTCGCCCCGCGCGAGGGGCGCGCGGCTGCCCTTGTGATCCTCGGGGCGCGCAAGGGCGGGCGGGCGGCGTTTCGCCTCCATTCCCCCGTCATCCTTCATGCCGGCGCGCGCCACCTTGCGGACGGCGACGACTATCGCCCGGAAATCCGCAAGGTCCTTCGCGAAGGCGCCGCATTGTTCACCTGAACTGTTAACCTTTCGGCAAGAACCGGCGCGCAGGCTCAGTTGACGAAAATGCGACCCCGTACCGCGTGACACGACTCGAAACCTGTGGTCCACTCGTGTCATCGAACCGTCATGAGAGGAGGAATGCCATGTCCCTGACTTCGCATCTGCAGGAGCTCCGCAGAAAGCACGAAGCCCTCTCGCACGAGGTAGAGCGCGAACAGCGCAGCCCGGCGTCGGATACGCTGCATATCGCGGATCTGAAGAAGCAGAAGCTGAAGATCAAGGAAGAGATCGAGCGCCTGACGCACTGACGGCAGGCGATCTTGCGGCGCGCGCGGCAAGTGCCGCGCCGCCGGTGATCAGAAGCGCGGCAAGGGCCAGCGTCCATGTCGGCGCGGCCCGGCCGGCAGTGACCAGCGCCAGGGTCGACAGAAGCGGCGCCGCGTAGGACGCGGTGCCGAGAAGCTGGATGTCGCCCCGCTTCACGCCCACGTCCCAGACATAGAAGGCCAGGCCCACCGGCCCGAGACCGAGGAGCGCGACGGACAGCCATCCGGCCGCGCCGGCCGGCCATTCCGTCGTTTCAAGAAACGGATGCGCAAGTGCCGAAAGCACGGCGGTCGCCAGGCAGAAGACCGCGACCGACGCGGTCGGAACCGTGCCCAGCCGGCGCGAGAGGACCGAGTAGCTCGACCAGGTCAGCGCGCAGAGGAAGGCGAGCGCATAGCCCGGCGCGGCGGACCCGTCGAAGGACGCGCCGCCACGGGCGACGATCAGCGCCGCCCCGGCGAAGGCGACGAGCGCGCCTATGACGTGGCCGAGGCCCAGCCGCTCGCCCGGCAGGAGGCCGGAGAAAAGCACGATGAGCAGCGGCCAGAGATAGGCGATCAGCCCGGCCTCGGCCGGCGGTGCGAGGCGGAGCGCCGAGAAATAGAGGAAGTGGTAGCCGAAGAGGCCCGCCGTGCCGAACGCGTAGACCCTGAGCGGGATCTTCCTGAGCGTCGCGAAGCCGCCCGTGCGGGCGACCCAGATCAACCCGATCGCACCGCCGATCGCGAAACACATCGCGTTGAGTTGCAAGGGCGGCACCGGCTCGGTCCCAACGGTCAGAAGCGCCAGAAGCGCCCAGAGGAGGACGGCGCCGAAGCCGATGGCCGTGGCGCGGGCGCGGCTCATGGCACCGCGACGAAGCGGTGGCCGTCACGGAGGCTGTCGAGAACGTTCACTTCGGTCCTGATCCAGTCGTGGAAGGCGGCGATGTCGGGCCGTGTCTCGGCCCTCTTGGCGCAGACGAAGCGGCATTCGGTCGGGATCGTCAAGGCGAGTTCGAAGGGCGCCACCAGAAGCCCGGCATGGAGCTGGTGCTGGGCCAGCGACACCCGGCCGAGCGTCACCCCGGCCCCCGCAACGGCGGCCTCGATCGAATGGTCGGCATGCGAGAAATGCGGGCCGTGCAGGTCGGGCGCGTCAAGGCCCTCGGCGC
>JBNLCA010000637.1:0-2527 GCA_050303575.1 Paracoccaceae bacterium | reverse complement strand
GGGTGTCGGCCCAAAGGCCCTGCGAATGGATGACGCGGTCACAGGCACGGGTTCATCACCGGCAGCCTCGGTTCGGCCAGCGTCTCGTCGATCCAGCCCGCCGCCTCGGGACCGGTGATCCACGCGACCAGCGCACCTATGTCAGGATTCGCTTCGCCCAGGTCGGGGCACGCCGCATCGGTGCCCTGCGCAAGCCGCTCCTCGACCCAGCCCATCGTCACGTCCGCATCGAGCGGCGGATAGGCGTTCGCGGCGGCCCAGCGCGACACTCGCTCGATCTGGGCATCGAGAGTGGCGGTCTCGATGCCCGGGAAGCTCCCCGGGCAGGCACCCAGAATCATTCGGACCTCGACCTGGATCAGGAGAAGGCATCCGACGGCGCCACCCTCCGAAAGGTCCGCGGCCAGATACTGCGGCTCGCCGCCGGGCGCCGTCTGCTCCGTGACCGATATACCGGGCTCGAGCGTCAGTTCGCGAATGACCGTCCCGTCATCCGTGCGCCGCTCGACCACCTGATCCGCCTTGTCTGCGAGCAGTCTTGCGTAGTCGTTGAACGCATCGGCCTGCGCCGAGGCGGCAGCGAACGCCATCAACCCGGCCGCGACAGCCCTCACGCTCCGCCCTCCAGCCGCGCCTTCAGTTCCAGAAGGTCGGCCCAGGCCTCGCGCTTGGCCGAGGGCGTGCGCAGAAGGTAGGCCGGGTGGAACATCGGCATCGCCGGCCGGCCCAGTGCCTGGGTCCATTTGCCGTGCATCTTGGTGATGCCCGAAAGGCCGGTCAGGACCTGCATCGAGAAGCGTCCCATCGTCACGATGATCTCGGGATCCGCCAGCTCGACATGACGCTCCAGGAACGGCGTCATCATCGCCATTTCCTCGGCCGACGGGTCGCGGTTCTGCGGCGGGCGCCAGGGCAGGATGTTGGTGATGTAGAAGGAAGCGGTCGGATCCGGGCTGGTGCGGGCAAGACCGATCGCGGCGAACATCCTGTCCAGAAGCTGACCGGCCCGGCCGACGAAGGGCTTGCCCTGCAGGTCCTCGTCGCGGCCCGGCGCCTCGCCGACGATCATCACCCGCGCCGCCGGGTTGCCGTCGGCGAAGACGAAGTTCTTCGCGCCCAGCTTCAGCTCGCACCGGTCGTAGGCAGCCATGACCTCGGCCAGCGCCTCGAGCGTTCCGGCGGAAGACGCCGCCTGCCGTGCCTCGGCCACGGCGTCGCCGGCAAGCGCATCCGGCACCGCCGGCGCGGCGGTCATGCCGGCGGTCGGCGCCACCTCCGGCGCTGCCGGCGGTTTGGCGGCGGCCTTCGCCTCTTCCTCGTAACGGTTCACCGGCACGTCGCCGATCGCCTCGTCGGCGCCCAGCTCGACCTGCCAG
This sequence comes from Paracoccaceae bacterium, assembly GCA_050303575.1. Classification (GTDB taxonomy): domain Bacteria; phylum Pseudomonadota; class Alphaproteobacteria; order Rhodobacterales; family Rhodobacteraceae; genus JBNLCA01. Next base: position 1,151 of record JBNLCA010000637.1, on the reverse strand, counting down.
GCGAGCGCGGCAAGGGCGGCTTCAGGGGAAAGGGAGTCGGCGGATTGCATGGCCGGACCCTACGCCGCAGCCCGAAGACGGTAAAGACGGCAGCCGGCAAGCCGGCCCTTGCCTTCTGGGCCGCGATCCGCCAGACGGCGCCGCCATGTCCCGTGCGCTTACCTCCATCGCAGCTCTCGAGGCCGAGGGCCTGCTCCCCGAAGGCACGGGCCTTGGCGACGTCGCCGAGACCTTCCGCATCCGCCTTTCCCCCGAAATGCGCGGCGCCATCCGAACATCGGACGACCCCGTCGCCCGCCAGTTCCTGCCAACGGCCGACGAACGCCGGACCACCCCGGACGACCTCGCCGACCCGATCGGCGACCGCACCCACGAGGCGGCACCGGGCCTGACCCACCGTTACCCCGACCGGGTGATCCTGGCCGTCACGCAGACCTGCGAGGTCTATTGCCGGTTCTGCTTCCGCCGCGAGACGGTCGGCGCGGCCGGCCCCCTGCCCGAAGAGGCGCTTGCCGAAGCCATCGCTTACATCGCCCGCACCCCGGCGATCCGCGAGGTGATCCTGACCGGCGGCGATCCCCTGTCACTCTCCCCGCGCCGCCTCGGTGCCGTCCTGGACCGGATCGCGACCATCCCGCATGTCGAGCTCGTTCGCCTCCACACCCGCGTTCCGGTCGTCGCGCCCGAGAGGATCGATACCGCGATGCTTGCCGCGCTCGACCGCCCGGGCCTGTGGATTGTCCTCCATACTAACCACGCGCAGGAACTGACGCCCGGCGCACTCGCCGCGCTCGGCAGGCTCAACCGCGCCGGCATTCCGCTCCTGTCGCAGACCGTTCTCCTGAGGGGCGTCAACGACACGGCCGAGGCGCTCGAAACCCTCTTCCGGACGCTCCTCGGGGCCCGGATTAAGCCCTACTACCTGCACCACTGCGACCTCGCCCGCGGCGCCTCGCACTTCCGAACCACCATCGCCGCGGGACGGGCGCTGATGGCCGCCCTCCGCGGCCGCCTCTCGGGCACGGCGCTGCCGGCCTACGTCCTCGATATCCCCGGCGGCTTCGGCAAGGTCCCCGTCACCGTCGACCATTTCACCGAACTCGCGCCCGGCACCTGGCAGGTCACCGACCCGAACGGCGGCAGCCACCTCT
>JBNLCA010000636.1:0-3977 GCA_050303575.1 Paracoccaceae bacterium | reverse complement strand
GGGCCGCGTGCCGGGCGAGCGCTGGGGGCCGCGGGCCATCGACATCGACCTTCTCTTCGCCGGAGATATGCGGATCGGAACGCCGCTTCTGACGCTGCCGCATCCCGAGCTGTTCAACCGGTCATTCGTGCTGGTGCCGCTGGCGGAAATCGCGGGCGACCAGGCGGTCGAAGGCCGCAGCATCGGCGACGCGGCCGGGGCGCTCGACCTCGCCCCTGACGAGATTGCGCCGCTCGACGACTAGTCGGTCAGCCGACGAAAGGTGCATCGAGAAGCCCCGCCTCGATGGCGATCCAGACGAGTTGCGCGTCGGTGCGGACGTCGAGCTGGCCCTTGATCTGGTAATGCGTGTTCTGCACCGTCTTGGTGCTGATGCCGAGCGCCTCAGCAATGGCCGGGGCGGTCAGGCCGGCGGCGACGTGGCGCAGGACCTCGGTCTGGCGCGAGGTCAGCTCGGCCAGCCGCGCCGTCCGCCCGAAGAGCTGCTCGTCGGCGATCTCGGCCTGCACATCGGCCGAGATGGCGCGGCGGCCGGACAGCGCGGCGTCGAGCGCCGCGATCAGTTCGGCCGGATCGCTGCTTTTCGTCACGTAGCCGCAGGCGCCGGCCTCGATCGCCTTCATCGCGACGGCGGCGCCCTGGTGCATGGTGAAGACGAGGATGCGCGCCCTGGGATCGTAGCCGCAAAGGTAGCGCGTCGCCTCGATGCCGCCGGCGCCGGGCAGCGACAGGTCCATCAGAACGAGGTCGGGCGCGGCGGTGCGGTAGGCGGCATAGGCCTCGCGTGCCGATCCCGCCTCGGCGACGACGTGATAGCGCCCGTCGGCCTCGATCAGGCGGCGGTAGCCCTGCCGCACGACCGGGTGATCATCGACGATCAGGATGCGATGCGCGCTCATGCCGCGGCGCTTCGGGCGGCCGGCACCTGCACCTCGATCCGGACGCCGTGCGGCGTGGAGAGAACACGGAGGAAACCGCCCATCGCCTCGACCCGCTCGGAGATACCCAGGATCCCGTTTCCGCGCCCGGCCGGGGCGGCCGCAATCCGTCCGCCGCCGTCATCCTCGATGGCAAGGTCGAACGGCACCGCGCCGCCGCCGGCAAGCACGATCCGGACCCGCGACGGCGCGCCGTGGCGGACGGCGTTGGTGATCGCCTCCTGCACGATGCGGTAGAGGCCAAGCGCCACGTCGGGGCTGATCGCCGCTTCGTCCAGCCCCGCGGTCTCGAGCAGGAACTGGACGCGGCCGCCGCGCGCCGCGGTCCAGCCGCCGACCATCTGGCGCAGGCTGGCGGCAAGGCCGAGGTCGTCGAGTTCGGGCGGCCTGAGCCGGGCGAAGGCGCCGCGCAGCGTGTCCATCATCCGTGTGACATGGCCGCGGATCGTCCTGGCATCCTGCGCCAGTTCGGGGGCGGACGCCGCAGCTCTCCGCTCGATCCCGCCGGCGAGCGCCCCCGTAGCGGTGAGAATCTGGCCGAACTCGTCATGCAGGTCGCGCGCGAGATGGCGGCGCTCGGCGTCCTCAACGACCAGGAGCTGGCGCGTCAGTGCCCGGCGCTCGGCCTCGGCCCGCTCCAACCGTTCGCCCAGCGCGTTGACCGCACCGCCGATGCGGCGGAACTCGGCGAAGCCCTGCGGCCGGACCCGTGCGCCCAGCCGCCCCTCGCTCAGCGCGCCGAGGACCGAGACGATGGGCTGCACCGGTCGGGTCGAGCGCAGGATGAGGATCGTGCCCAGGGCCAGCATGCCGAGCGCCATCGCCAGAGCCTGCCGCACCGCCAGCCGCACCTGGCCCCAGCTGCTGGTGGCGAAGGCGACCGGGTCGAAGAAGACTTCGGCGCTGTAGGTGTCGTTCGCGTTGCGGCGGCCCGACTGCGCCACCGGGTCCGGCACGCCGAAGAGCCGGTCCTGAAGGCCCCGGAACCAGCGCGGGGCGATCTCGCCGAAGACCTGCCAGTCGGCGCAGAGCATCCGGCGCGAGATCCGGGTCTGCTCCATCGTCACGCATGTGCCGGGGGTGAGGACCTGCATGACATCGAGCGTCGTGCGCCGCATGTGCCAGTCGGCCGGCTCGTCGGGCATCATCTGGTAGTTCCGCTCGATCATCGCGCTGACGCGGGCCAGCGTCGCGGTCAGCTGCCGCTCGCCGCGCAGCTGCGCTTCGGCCATCGCCCAGAAGAGGGTGGCGACGAAGACCACGGCCGTCACCAGGCACAGGCCCAGGATCAGTCCGCTGCGCAGGCTCATGATCGGTCCTCCCCGGGCAAGGGAACGGCTTTTCCGCATGTCTGGCAAGGCCGTTGCCCCGAGATCGGGCAAATTGCCCTGTTCAGGGAAGCGTCCGGGATGCCAGCCTTGGCGCGACGGGAGGGGCGCCATGACTGAAAGCGACAGTGAGGCACGCGAGGACATCGCGGCGCTGGCCGAGCCGGCGCGCCGGTTGATGGCCGAGATCGAGGCCGGGCTGATCGGGCGCGCGCCGCTGGTCGAGCGGCTGGTCATCGCGCTTCTTACCGGCGGCCATGTCCTGATCGAGGGTGCGCCGGGCCTCGCCAAGACGCGCGCGGTCCGGCGTCTTTCGGCGGGGATCGAGGGCAGCTTCGCCCGCATCCAGTGCACGCCCGACCTGATGCCCGCCGATGTTACCGGCACGCAGGTCTTCCGCCCGGCCGACGGAAGGATGGAGTTCCTGCCCGGTCCGGTATTCAACACGCTTGTCCTTGTCGACGAGATCAACCGCGCGCCGCCCAAGGTGCAGTCGGCGCTTCTCGAGGCGATGGGTGAGCGGCAGGTCACGGCGGGCGGCAAGACCCGGCCGCTGCCGTCCGATTTCCTGGTGGTCGCGACGCAGAACCCGCTGGAGCACGAGGGGACCTTCCCCCTGCCCGAGGCGCAGCTCGACCGGTTCCTCTTCCATGTCGATGTCGAGATGCCCGATGCCGAGACCGAGATGCGCATCCTCGACCTGGTCGAGGGCGAGACGCAGGGCGAGGCGGCGCCGGTGACGACGCGGCTTTCCGAGGCGGCGATCGAGCGAATGCGGCGGGCCGTGGCGTCGGTCCACCTGTCACCGGCGGTGAAGCACTATATCGTCCAGCTGGTCATGATGACGCGTGGCGGCGACGGCGGGATCGGCGCGCGCGTCGAGTATCCGGTATCGCCGCGGGGCACCCTGTCCCTCGCGGCGGCGGCGCGCGGGCGGGCGTTCCTTGCCGGGCGTGACTACGTCCTACCCGAGGACGTGGCCGAACTCGCGCCCGACATCCTGGCGCACCGGCTGGTGCCGACCTGGCGCGCCCGCGCCGACGGCGATTCGGCGCGCGCCATCGTCGCCGACACGCTGAACGCCGTCGCGCCGCTGTGAGCCGGCGGGAGGGCATCGACCTCTCGGCGGCGCACCTGCTGGGTCTGCGCCATGTCGAGCCGCGCGCACGCTTCGCCGGCAGTAGTGCCAATCCCGCCGGCACGCGGACCGGCCGCCGTCGGGGCATGGGAATCGAGATCCACGATCTGCGCCATTTCTCAGATGGCGACGACCTGCGCCACCTCGACGCCGCCGTCACCGCACGGACGGGCGAGCCGCATGTGCGCACCTACCACGAGGAGGAGGACGATACGGCCCTCCTGGTCGCCGATTTCCGCCGGTCGATGCTGTGGGGCAGCCGGCTCCGGCTGCGCTCGGTCGCGGCGGCCGAGGCGCTGGCGCTTGCCGGGTGGCAGGCGGTCCGCGCCGGCGCCAGCGTGGGGCTGGTGACCCTGGGCGACGGGGGCATCGACTACCTGCGACCCCGGCCGCACGAAGCGGCCATGACCGCAATTGCCGCAACGCTCGAACGCGCCCATGCCGACGCGCTCGTCGCGCCGCCAGTACCGCCGCAGACGCTGGATGCGGGGCTCGAGCGGGTGGGACGGCTGGCGCGGCGCGGCGCAACGGTGCTGGTGGCGAGCGGCCTCGACGATCCCGGCGAGGATCTGC
>JBNLCA010000635.1:0-3685 GCA_050303575.1 Paracoccaceae bacterium | reverse complement strand
TCCGGACGCGGTGATGCATCTCGCTGCGGAAAGCCATGTCGACCGTTCGATCGACGGGCCGGCCGCCTTCATCGAGACGAACCTCACCGGCACCTTCAACATGCTCGAGGCCGCTCGCGCCCACTGGGCGCGCGAGGGCCGGCCCGACAGCTTCCGCTTCCACCACATCTCGACCGACGAAGTCTTCGGCACGCTCGGCGACGAGGGCCGCTTCACCGAGGAGACGCCCTACGCGCCCAACAGCCCCTATTCGGCGTCGAAGGCCGGCTCGGACCACCTTGTCCGCGCCTGGCACGAGACCTACGGGCTGCCCACGGTGATGACCAACTGCTCGAACAATTACGGGCCCTATCACTTCCCCGAAAAGCTGATCCCGGTCGTCATCCTGAACGCGCTCCATGGAAAGTCGATTCCTGTTTACGGACAAGGGCTGAACGTGCGCGACTGGCTCTATGTCGAGGATCACGCCGAGGCGCTTCTGACCGTGGTCGAAAAGGGCACCATCGGGCAAAGCTACAATATCGGCGGCGAGGCCGAGGCGAAGAACATCGACCTTGTGCGCATGATCTGCGCCATCCTCGACAAGAGGCGCCCCGAGGCCGCGCCGCACGCGGATCTCATCACCTTCGTCGATGACCGGCCGGGCCACGACCTTCGCTACGCCATCGACCCGTCCCGCATCCGTGACGAGCTGGGCTGGCGCCCGTCGGTCACGCTGGAAGAGGGGCTTGAGCGCACCGTCGACTGGTTCCTCGCCAACGAGGACTGGTGGCGACCGCTCCTCGCGCGCGAGGGCGTCGGCCAGCGGCTGGGGACCGGGACATGAAGCTCCTCGTCTTCGGCCGGACCGGACAGGTTGCGACGGAACTCGCGCGGCTGGTGCCGGAGGCAACGTTCCTTGGCCGCGGGGACGCGGACCTCGCCGCACCCGAGACCTGTGCCGGAGCCGTCCGCGCGCACGCGCCCGACGCGGTGATCAACGCCGCAGCCTATACTGCCGTCGACCGGGCCGAGGAGGAGCGCGATCTCGCCTTCGCCGTGAACGGCGCGGCACCCGGCGCGATGGCGCGGGCCGCGGCCGAGCAGGGGATACCGTTCCTTCACGTCTCGACCGATTACGTGTTCGACGGATCGGGCAGCGCCCCGTGGAAGCCGGACGCAACCACCGGCCCGCTCGGCGCCTACGGCGCCTCGAAGCTTGCCGGGGAGGAGGCGATCCGCGCGGCCGGCGGATGCAACGCGATCCTCAGGACCTCGTGGGTCTTCTCGGCGCACGGGTCAAATTTCGTCAAGACGATGTTGCGGCTCTCACAGACGCGCGACCGTCTGACGGTGGTCGCCGACCAGGTCGGCGGCCCAACGCCCGCCGGCGCGATCGCCGGCGCGCTTCTGACCATGACGCTGCGGCTCGCCGACGACCCGGCCGTTGCCGGCACGTACCACCTCGCCGGCGCGCCGGATGTCAGCTGGGCGGGCTTCGCGCGCGAGATCTTCGCGCAGTCCGGCCGAACCACCGTGGTCGAGGAGATCCCGGCCTCGGCCTACCCGACCCCGGCCCGCCGCCCAGCCAATTCGCGGCTCGACTGCGAGGGCCTGCACGCCGCCTTCGGCATCAAGCGACCGGACTGGAAGGCGGCGTTGGCAGACGTTCTCCAGGAACTCGGAGCACATGCATGACGGCGGCGCCGATCAACAAAAGGTCCGGGCGCCCGCATCCGCGGCTCCTGCGCTACGCGCGCCTCTCGCCGGTTTCCCTGGACGAAAACCACCGGCACCAGTCAGCGATGGACTTCGCGCTGGAGATCTACGGTGCGAACGCGGTCTTTTCCTTCATCCCGAAGAACGGCTGCACCAACCTGCGTTACAGCATCGCGCTGGCGAACGGGGCGATCGCCGGTCCGGACGACTGGGCGTGGATCCACAAGAACAACCTCACCTTCCGCCCGACGCTGCGCGCGCTCGCCACGGCCCACTACACGTTCACTATGCTGCGCTGCCCGTTCCGGCGGCTGGTCAGCGCTTTCCTCGACCGGCTGGTGCGCCGGACAGACGAGGGGCCGGACCTTGTCGGCCACGTGCGGCGCGAGGCGCGGACGCACCGGCTGGCCCGCAGCATCGAGAAGCGCCGCTTCCGGCTCGCCCGCCGCTTCGGCGCCTCGGCCGATCACCTGACCTTTCGCAGCTTCGTCGGGATGCTCGAGACGAAAGGCGCGCTGATGAGCAACATGCACTGGGCGCCGCAGGTCCGCAGCCTCGTCTACCAGGAGTACGACGCCTACTTCCGCATCGAGGAGTTCGAGCGCGCGGCCGGCGCCCTGCGCGAGAAGATCGGACTGGAAGTCGCCGACACGCGCGCACTCTCGGGCCATTCGACCTCGGGCTTCACCCGGATCGAGGACGAGGCGATGGCCGACGTGACGGTGGGCGAGCTGAGGGCGATGCGGGCCGCGGGCCGCCTTCCCGGCTTCGCGGCGCTTTACGATCCCGATCTGCACGCACGGGTGGCGCGCCTCTATCCCGAGGACATCGCCCTTTACAGCCGCGAGTTCGGCGCCGGGGCGCTCCTCCCCGCGCCGGCCGGACCCGGCACCGAACCGAAGGCCACATCATGACCAAACGCAAAGGCATCATCCTCGCCGGCGGCTCCGGCACGCGGCTTTACCCGATCACCATGGGCGTCTCCAAGCAGCTGTTGCCGGTCTACGACAAGCCGATGGTCTTCTACCCGCTCTCGGCGCTGATGCTGTCCGGTATCCGCGAGATCGCCATCATCACCACGCCCGACGACCAGCCGCAGTTCCGGCGGCTGATGGGCGACGGGTCGCAGTGGGGGCTGCGGTTCGAATGGATCACCCAGCCCTCGCCGGACGGCCTCGCGCAGGCCTATCTCCTTACTGAGGATTTCCTGGCTGGCGCGCCCTCGGCGATGGTTCTGGGCGACAACGTCTTCTTCGGCCACGGTCTGCCCGAGCTTCTCGCCTCGGCAACCAGGCAGAGGAAGGGCGGCACCGTCTTCGGCTACCGGGTCGCAGATCCCGAGCGCTACGGCGTGGTCGATTTCGGCGCGGACGGCAAGGCGAAGGCCATTATCGAGAAACCGAAGGTGCCGCCGTCGAACTACGCGGTGACCGGGCTCTATTTCCTCGACGGCACGGCGCCGGAGCGCGCGAAAGCCATCAGGCCCTCGGCGCGCGGCGAGCTCGAGATCACCTCGCTGCTCGAGACCTACCTGAAGGACGGCACCCTCTCGGTGAAGACGATGGGCCGCGGCTATGCCTGGCTCGACACCGGCACCCATGCCTCGCTCCTCGACGCCTCGAACTTCGTCCGCACGCTGGAAGAGCGGCAGGGGCTCCAGGTCGGCTCGCCGGAAGAGATCGCCTATGCGCAAGGCTGGATCGACCGGGCCGCGCTTGACGCGCGGGCGAAACTCTTCGGCAAGAACGCCTACGGAAAGTACCTCAAGGCGCTGCCCTGACCGTCGGTTGCGGACGGCGGCGGCGGTTCCCGCCGGCTCTCCGGTGCGGAGCTTGCGCTCCGCTTGTATCGCGACGGGCCCGGCCGAGCCTGCGGCGCGCGGCTTACGGTGGCCTCGGCTTCGCCTCGGCAGGAAGGGGGCCGTCTGCCCCCTCTTGAGCCTGCGGCTCAATTCACCCCCGAGAATATTTGGGACCAAAAGAGCGAC
>JBNLCA010000634.1:0-8416 GCA_050303575.1 Paracoccaceae bacterium | reverse complement strand
GCGCCCCGGAACCAGACCTGCTCGATCTGCTGACCGTCGCGCAGATGGTCGCTGTCCCACAGCAACGGCGCGAACACTTCCCGCGTCTCGTCCAGTGCCAGGGCGTGATAGCCGTTGCGGATCGTTCGGCCGAGATGGTGGTTGTGGAACGCATGGCGCTTCTCGGTCAGCATCCACAGCAGCGGCAGCTGCAACCCGAGCGCCTTGACCGTGTCCCCCACGCCGACCATCTCGATCGGCGCATCCTCGTGGCAGTAGAGACTGACGAACTCCCTCGCGGCCGGCGTATCGGGGGCCAGCTCGTAATGGCGGTAGGCATCGCGCACCGCCCGGTGCGTCGCCGCGTCGGCGCGCAGAAGGCCGACGCGATCGATCACCCCGGCAAGCGAGCGGACGGCAAAGGCGCCGCGCGAGAAGCCGAAGAGGAAGATCCGGTCGCCCGGCCGGTAGCGCGACGCCAGGAACCCGTAGGCCCGCCGGATCTGCCGGTTGATGCCGCGGCCCAGGATCACGTTCGGCGCGCGGCGCCAGTCCTCCCACTGGATTCCGGCCTCGTAATAGAGCGACAGGCCCGGCACCCGTCCGCGCTCGGCCAGCAGCCGGTAGGTCAGGCCGGCATTCGTCTCGTGCCCCTTGTCCAGCGTCGACATGGTGCCGTCGAGGATGATGACGTGGTCGACCCGGCCACGGCCCTGGCGCTTGGGCTCGGGGCTGTGCGCCTCGGGCCGCGCCTCGCGCCTGAGAAGGCGCCGGAGGAGCCTATTCAGCCGCAATCCTGCCGGCCTCCTTCATGGCGGCCCAGATGCGCGCCGGGCTGAAGGGCATCTGCACCGGCGCGACGCCCATCGGCGCCAGCGCGTCGGTGACCGCGTTCGCGATCGCCGCCAGCGCCCCGACGGTTCCGGCCTCACCGCACCCCTTCATGCCAAGCTCGTTCGCCGTCGAGGGCACCGGCTCGGTCGTGAACTTGATCATCGGCAGATTGTCGGCGCGCGGCATGGCGTAGTCCATGAACGTTGCCGTGAGGATCTGGCCGCTCTCGTCGTAGACGCAGTTCTCGGTGATCGCCTGGCCAAGGCCCTGCGCAACGCCGCCGTGGACCTGTCCTTCGGCCAGCATCGGATGGATCAGGATGCCGAAATCGTCGGTCACCGTGTAGCGGTCGAGCGTGATCACACCGGTCGCCGGATCGATCTCGATCTCGGCGACATGGGCGCCGTTGGGATAGGACCGGCCCGGCAGCGTGCCTTGCCCCGCATGGACCAGAAGATCCTTGCGCCCCGCCTTGCGCGCCATGTCGGCCGCTTCCATCAGCGAGATCACGTAGTTGGTGCCCGGCGCGCGGAACGCCTCGCCGTCGAAGGCGAAGTCCTGCGCGTCAAGCTCGCCCTCGAGGAACGGCACGAACGAGTCGACCATTACCTTCACGGTGGCGATCGTCGCGGTGGTCTGCGTCGTCACCGAGCGCGAGCCCCCGGTGCCGCCGCCCGTCGCTATGAGGTCGCTGTCGCCCTGGATGACGAAGATCTTCTCGGCCGGAATGCCCGTGCGGGCCGCCAAGAACTCGGCATAGACCGTCTCGTGGCCCTGCCCGTTCGACTGCGTCCCGACATAGAGCGCGACCGTCCCGTCCTCGCGGAACTCGATCTTGGCGTCCTCGGTCGGGCTGCCGAGGATCGACTCGATGTAATAGCAAAGGCCAAGGCCGCGGACCTTGCCCGCCGCCTCGGACGTCTTCCGCCGCGCGTCAAAGCCCGCCACGTCGGCCTCGCGCCGGACCGATGCCATCACCTTCGGGAAATCGCCGACATCGTAATTCTCGCCTGACGCCGACTTGTAGGGGAAGGTCTTGATGAAGTTCTTCTCGCGCAGCACCCAGGGGTCGATCCCCATCTGCCGCGCCGCGGCGTCCATCGTGCGCTCCAGCGTGTAGATCGCCTCGGGCCGGCCGGCACCGCGATAGGCGTCGGTGGGCGCGGTGTTGGTATAGATCCCCTTGGCGTTCACGAAGACGGTCTGCACGTCGTAGACCCCGGTCAGCACCCGGGCCGAGACGTCCGACTGGATGTATTGCCCGAAGTTCGAGTTATAGGCCCCGAGGTTTGACAGGATGTTGACGCGGTAGGCGAGAAGCCGATGGTCCTTGTCGAAAGCCATCTCGGCGACGCTGGTGAGGTCGCGCCCGCCGGTGTCGGTCAGCATCCCCTCGGTCCGTTCCGACATCCAGCGCACCGGCCGGCCCAGCGCCTTCGCCGCGAAGGCCACCGGGAAATATTCGACATGCGGCTGCGCCTTCATGCCGAAGCCGCCGCCCACGTCGGGCGTGGTCACCTGGATATCCTCGGCCTTCATCGCCAGGATCTGCGCCAGCAGCCGCTTGGTGTCCCAGACGCCCTGACCCGAATAGGCAAGGTGCAGCCGCGCGCCGTCCCAGCTGGCATGGCAGCCGCGCGGTTCGAGCGGGTTCACCACGATCCGGTTGTGCACCACCGGCAGCGTGACGCGATGCGCCGCCGCGGCAAAGGCCGCCTCGGTCGCCGCCTCGTCGCCCAGCGACCAGTCATAGGCCTGGTTTGCCGGCGCCTCGGGATGGATCACGTCGCCGCCCGGCTCGACCGCGACATGGACCGGAAGTTCGTCATAGGCAAAGTCGATCATCTCGGCCGCGTCCTTGGCCTCGGCCAGCGTCTCGGCGACGATGAGCGCGATCGCCTCGCCGACATAGCGGACCCGGCCCTGCGCCAGCACCGGCCGATAGGGGTTCGCCGCCTTCGAGCCGTCGCGGTTCTTCACCGTCAGGCCTGGCAGGTTCAGCTTGGCACCGGCGGCCTCCATGTCGTCCGCGGTGAAAACGCCGAGGACGCCCGGCGCCACCTTCGCGGCCGACACGTCGAGCGCGGTGATCTCGGCATGGGCGACGGACGAGCGGAAGAAGAAGGCATGGGCCGCACCCTCGGGCGCGGTGTCGTCGATATACTGGCCCTCGCCCTTGAGGAACCGGATATCCTCGCGCCGTGCCGCCGTCTGCGCCGTGCCGAACTTGTCCATCTCTGTCTCCGCCTTTGTTCGCGGAGACCTACCCTAAGGCGCGCGCGCCGACTGTCCAGAGCGGAACGCGGGGATGTTCGCATGATTTCCTGCGCATAGGCCGACAGGATGGAACCCGGCCCCGCTGCGCGGCGAAGCCGGAGGGTCGCCATCGGAGCGCCATTGGTCCGAGCGACAATGGCGACGCGCCGGCCCGACCCGGCGGGCTGGCGCCTTTGCGCTGTCCCGCGAACAACGGACGTTGGAGGCTGGTTGCTCCATAAGGCGCCACGCACAGCCGTCGCTTCGCCACCGCACGGGCCGGCGCTCGGTCCTGCTTCCGTCGCACAAAAAAGAAAAGGCGGGCCAAACCCGGCCCGCCCTTCAGGTCAGCTTGCGTCAGCTCAGACGTCGAGGCCCAGAACCGTCGCGATCTCCATGTCGCCGAACCCGTTGAAGCGGGTGTTGGTCGCGGTCGAATAGGCGCCCATGCCGTGGAACAGCACGAAATCGCCCTCGTCGATGTCGCCCGGCAGGCCCAGCTCGCCCGGAAGACGGTCGACCGAGTCGCAGGTCGGGCCGAAGACGATGCGCGGCACCGGTGCGCCGGTGCGCGGCTGCATCGCCGCATCCATCACCTCGATCCGGTCGATGATGCCGATCAGCGGGAGTTCCGCCAGGCCGCCATAGACGCCGTCGTTCAGGAAGACATGCGCGCCGTCACGCACCGCGCGGACGCGGGTCGCAAGCGAGAAGGCCTCGGCGACGAGACCGCGGCCCGGCTCGCAGACCAGCGCGGGCCGATCCGCGCCGAACGCCTCGTCCGTCACGCGGTCGATCAGCGCGAAGATCGGCTCGAGCGCCGGCATCAGGTCCGACAGGCGATGCGACGGGAAGCCGCCGCCGACATTCAGGCGGGCGATCTTCACACCGGCATTGCGCGCGATCTCGGCGGCGGTGCGGATGTAGGCATCCCAAGCCATCGGATCGGTGCACTGGGTGCCCGGATGGAAGGTCAGCGAGGCGGTAAAGCCCATGTCCGCGGCGGTCGCCAGAAGCTCCGAAGCCAGTTCGGCCGTCGCGCCGAACTTGGCGCCGAAATTGTAGGCCGCGCCGTTCACCGGCAGCTTGAAGCGCACCGAGACCTCGGCGCCCTGCGGCACCAGCTCGGCCAGCTTCTTCAGCTCGCTGAGCGAGTCGACCGAGAACGAGCGCACGCCCAGCTCGACCGCGCGGGCGATCTCGGACCGCGAGCGGACGGGGTTGTTGTAATGCATGGCCGAACCCGGGGCGAGGCGCCGGATCATCTCGATCTCGGGGACCGAGGCGACGTCGTAGCCGCGAATGCCGGCGGCATCGAGGTTCTGGATCACCATCTCGTCGGGGTTCGACTTGACGGCATAGGTCACCATGCCCGGGAAGCCGTCGAGGAAGCGGCGCGCGGTCGCCTGCAGGATCGCCGGCGAGAAGAAAAGCACCGGATTCTCAGGCTGTTGCGAACGGAGAAGTTCGGACGGTTTCGCCCAGATCGTTTTCGAAAGTCCCATCGGCCCTGCCCTTTTGTTACAGCCAACAGACAAAGCGACCTCTTGCCCCGGCACACGGGTTGGGAGACGCAGCTCAGCGCTTCCTCAACCAGGCCAGGTGCGTATGAGCCGCCCTTTTCCTGAAAACGAGTGTGCGAGATATGTATGACGTTTTCACCGATGAAAAGAGTTGATTTGTGCAGTATCATCGTCAAAATGACGAAAACCGCGGGTGAAATCACATGGACGATCTCGACGAGAAACTGCTGGCGGCGCTGGCGCAGAATTCCTCGACTTCGACCTCGCAGCTGGCCCGCCGGTTCAAGGTCGCGCGCTCGACCGTGCAGGCCCGGATCGAGCGGCTGGAGCGCACCGGCATCATCGGCGGCTACACGATCAAGCTCGGCCAGGCGCTGACCCTGAAACGCATCCGGGCAACCGTGCTTCTGCAGGTCGAACCGCGCGCCACGCCCCAGGTCCTGCAAAGGCTGAAGGCGCTGCCCGAGGTCGAGCGGGTCGCAACGACCACCGGCCGCATCGACCTTATCGTGCAGCTGGCGGCCGAGACGACCCAGGCGCTGGACGAGACACTCGACGAGATCGGCGGGCTCCCGGGCGTCACCGACACCGAGAGCCTCATTCACCTCTCGTCCAAGATCGACCGGGCGGTCTGAACCCCCGCCCCCTGCTCGCGTTGCCGTTGGCACCGCCCTATGGCGCCCGATCAACCGGCAGTCAGATCCCCCTCCCAGACGCCAGCCGTTTTGCCGTCGGGATCGGTCAGCACCGTGATGTCGCTCCCCACCGCCGGAAGCTGGTCCTCGCGGCCGACGAAGGTCTCGCCACTCAGCCCGCCCGGCGCTTCCCAGCGCGCCCGGTAGGTCTGGACCCGGGCGCCCGCCACCTTGCGGACGGCCACATGCGCAACCACCCTCGCCCGCACCGGCCGCCCGCGATCGCGCAGCCTGAGAAGCGGCCGCACCCTCTGCCAGCCGAGTAACAGCGCACCCGCCGCCACCGCTGCCGCGGCCAGGCACAGCATCCCAAGCAGCGACGCCCATTCCGCCGTTCCGCCGATCTCGATCTCCGAAAGCTTCGGGTCCTCGGGCCAGTAGCGCACCGGAAGATGCGAATACATCGGCGTCCGGAAGAAGAGGCCCGCAGGCACGTCCTCGCGCCCCTCGAAGGTCCGTCCGCCGGCATCCTCGAACCGGTAGACCAGGAAATAGCGCGTCCCCAGCCCGCCGTTCTTGTGGCGGCTGACATTCTCCTGCCGGTCGATCACCTCGGCCACCGTCTCGACGCCGCCGGATGCCAGCCGCGCCGCATCGCGCGCCGTCACGGCTGCCAGCACCGCAAGGCCCAGCGCGACACAGGCCGCCGCCGTCCCGACCCATGCCGCCGGGCTGCGGAAAAACAGACCAAGGCCCGGCTTCGGTGCCCTTGCCCCGGGTCCCATCCTTCACGCCCTCTCCGTCACGTCGCCTTCCCAGACGCTCGCCAGCTGCCGGTCAGGGTCGATGTAGATGGTGATCTCGGTCCCCTCCTCGGGCAGCTTCCGGCGGTCCGCCATGCGCGTCTCGCCCTTGGTCCCGTCCGCCTCGACCCACGTCGCCGTCCATTGCGGCACGTCGTTGATCTCGACATTCGTCTGCCGGTGCCCGGCCACCGTCACCCGCCGGGTGATCCCCTGCTCGACCAGCCGCCGGGCGCGGCTTGCCGTCCGCCACGCCTTTCGCCCGCAGAACAGGAACACCGCGAGCGAGATCAGCCCCCCGATCATCCCCACGGTCCGCAGGGACGCCGCCGTTCCCTCCTCGACCTCGCTGACCTCGGGATCGCCGCGCCAGTAGCGCACCGGTATCTCGCGGCCCACCTGGACCGACCGGTAGAACCCCCGCGAGGTCGATTGCCGGTCCTGGACCGTCACCCCGCCCTCGCTCACGAACCGGTAATAGACGTAGTAGCTGTCGGAATCGTCGCTGCGCGAGACGCGCTTGTTCGTCACCGTCGCCACCGCCGCGACGCCTTCGCTCTCCAGCCGCTCGGCGGTCCGGCCCGAAAAGTACCACATCGGCACGAAGACCAGGGTCGGGATCAGCGCGATCACCGCCGCCCAGCCCCAGCCCCTCAGAAACAGCCTTATGAACGACTTCGGCCTGTGCATCCCGCTTCCCCTTCGTCATGCTGCCACAGGCGGACCGCGCCGCCAATTCCCTCCGTTTGTCGCGCCGGACGCCCGATCCGTTCATCCCCGTGGCCCCGGCCCTTCCCCTCGCCCCGCCTTTTCGCTAAGCGACTGTCCGACCCAGGATCAGCCCGGAAGACGTGCCCATGCCGATGGAAAAGACATTTTCGCCCGCCGAGGCCGAGAAACGCATCTCGGCCCTGTGGGAGGAGCATGACGCCTTCAAGGCCGGCGCGAATGCCTCGCGGGACGAGACCTTCTCGATCATGATCCCGCCGCCGAACGTCACGGGCTCCTTGCACATGGGCCACGCGTTCAACAACACGCTCCAGGACATCCTCGTCCGCTGGCACCGGATGCGGGGCTTCGACACGCTCTGGCAGCCGGGCACCGACCATGCCGGCATTGCGACGCAGATGGTGGTCGAGCGCGAGCTGGCGAAGACCAACCGCCGCCGCACCGACATGAGCCGCGAGGAGTTCACCCAGCTCGTCTGGGAGCAGAAGAAGAAATCCCGCGGCAACATCATCGGGCAATTGAAGCGCATCGGCGCCTCCTGCGACTGGAGCCGCGAGGCCTTCACCATGTCCGGGGCGCCCGGCGCACCGGCGGGCGAGGAAGGCAACTTCCACGACGCCGTCATCAAGGTGTTCGTCGACCTCTACAACAAGGGGCTGATCTACCGCGGCAAGCGCCTTGTGAACTGGGACCCGCATTTCGAGACCGCGATCTCCGACCTCGAGGTCGAGAACACCGAAGTCGACGGCTTCATGTGGCACTTCAAGTACCCGCTGGCCGGCGGCGAGACCTACGAGTACGTCGAGAAGGACGCGGACGGGAACGTCACCTCACGCGAGACGCGCGACTACATCTCGATCGCCACCACCCGGCCGGAGACGATGCTGGGCGACGGCGCCGTCGCGGTTCACCCGTCCGACGAACGCTACGCACCCATCGTCGGCAAGCTCTGCGAGATCCCGGTCGGACCGAAGGAACACCGCCGCCTGATCCCGATCATCACCGACGAGTACCCCGACCCGAATTTCGGCTCGGGCGCGGTCAAGATCACCGGCGCGCATGACTTCAACGACTATGCCGTCGCCAAGCGCGCCGGCATCCCGATGTACCGCCTGATGGACACCAAGGGCCGGATGAGGGGCGACGGAGCGCCCTATGCCGAGGCGGCCGAGACGGCGCAGAAGGTCTCGCGCGACTGGCTGGTCGCCAAGGGCTACGCGACGCCCGGGTTCGCAGAACAGCCGCTGTCGCTGAGCGAAAACGAGATCGACGCGCTGAACCTCGTCCCCGACGACCTGCGCGGCCTCGACCGTTACGAGGCGCGCAAGAAGGTGGTCGAGCAGATCACCGGCGAAGGCCTCGCCGTGATGGTCCCCGGCCCGCCGAACGAGGACGGCAACGTCTGCAATGACGGCGGCATGATCCCCTTCGTCGAGAAGAAGAAGATCATGCAGCCCTTCGGCGACCGCTCGAAGGTGGTCATCGAGCCGATGCTGACCGACCAGTGGTTCGTCGACGCCGAAAAGATCGTCGGCCCGGCCATCGACGCGGTCAGGGACGGCCGCACCACGATCCTGCCCGAGCAGCACGAGAAGGTCTATTTCAACTGGCTCGACAACATCGAACCCTGGTGCATCAGCCGCCAGCTCTGGTGGGG
>JBNLCA010000633.1:0-5836 GCA_050303575.1 Paracoccaceae bacterium | reverse complement strand
ATTCCGGCATCCCCGGCCCACCCAGCGGCCCGGCGTTCCTGAGCACCATCACCGTGTCGGGCGTGACGTCGAGGCCCTCGTCGTCGACCGCATTCTTCCTCTCGGGATAGCTGTCGAAGACCAGTGCCGGACCCTCGTGGGTGTAGTATTTCGGATCGCAGGCGGCGGGCTTGATAACCGCGCCGTCCGGGCAGAGGTTGCCGCGCAGGACAGCGAGCGAACCCTCGGCGTAGACCGGGTTAGTCAGCGGACGGATCACGTCGTCGTTGTAGACCTCGGCGCCTTCAAGTGTCTCGCCCAAAGGCTTGCCCGAGACCGTCAGCGCCGAAGTGTCGAGCCGGTCCTCGATCTGCTTCATCAAGGCGCGCAAGCCGCCGGCGTAGTAGAAATCCTCCATCAGGTAGCCCTTGCCCGACGGCCGGATGTTGGCGATCAGCGGCGTCACCCGGCCGAGCGCGTCGAGGTCATCCAAGGTCAGCGGCACCCCTGCCCTCCGCGCCATCGCGATCAGGTGGACGACGGCGTTGGTCGAACAGCCCGTCGCCATCGCGACGACGGCCGCGTTGCGGCAGGCGGCCTCGGTGACCACCTTGCCCGGCGTCAGCCCCTCCCACACCATGTCGACGATGCGGCGGCCGCAGGCGGCCGACATGCGCTGATGGTTGGCATCGACCGCCGGGATCGACGAGGCGCCGGGCAGCGTCAGCCCCATCGCCTCGGCGATCGACATCATCGTCGCGGCGGTGCCCATCGTCATGCAGGTGCCGGCCGATCGGGCGATGCCGCCCTGCACGCCCAGCCATTCCTCGTCGGTGATGTTGCCGGCGCGGCGCTCGTCCCAGTATTTCCAGGCGTCCGAGCCGCTGCCGAGCACCTTGCCCGCATAGTTGCCGCGCAGCATCGGCCCGGCCGGCAGGTAGATCATCGGCACCCCCGCAGAGATCGCGCCCATGACGAGACCCGGCGTTGTCTTGTCGCAACCGCCCATCAGCACTACCCCGTCTAGAGGGTGGGCGCGGATCATCTCCTCGGTCTCCATCGCCAGCATGTTGCGGTAGAGCATCGAGGTCGGCTTGAGGAAGCTCTCGTCCACAGACAGCGCCGGCATCTCGACCCCGAAACCGCCCGCCTGCGCCACGCCGCGCTTCACGTCCTGAACCCGCTCGGGGAAATGGGCGTGGCAGGTGTTCAGCTCGGACCAGGTGCTGAGAATGCCGATCACCGGCCGGTCGCGGAAATCCTCCTCGGCATAGCCAAGCTGCATCATCCGCGAGCGGTGGCCAAAGCTTCTCAGGTCGTCCGGCGCGAACCAGCGGGCCGAGCGGAGGGTCGAGGGGTCTTTCTTCATCGTGTCGGGCTTTCCTGCGTCAGGGCGTCGGCGGCAATCTTCCACATCAGAAGCCGGCCGCCCACGCCTTCGTCTTCGAACGAGGTGAGAACAAGGACTGGTGTGTCTTCCTGCGAGAGGAACGCGGGCTTGGTCGGCGACCGGACCGGCACCTCGAAGGTCTGGGCCAGCTCGCCGTCGGGTGCGAACCGGTAGACCGTCCCGCCGCCCACGCCGGCGATCCAGTAATGGCCCGACAGGTCGAGCGCTGCGCCGTCCGGGCGACCGATACGGTCGTGGAACCGGGCGAACTCTGACCGCGTGCCGAGTGCGTCCTCGGGGCCCAGCGGCGCGGTCCAGACGGTCTGCACCTCGGGATGGGAATCGGAGAGGAAGAGCCGCCTGCGCCGTTCGTCCCAGGCGAGGCCGTTGATCGTGCGGAACCCCACCGCCTTCGGCACAAGCGTGCCGGCCACCGGGTCGAAAAGGTAAAGCACGCCGTCATCGCGGCTGTTTTCGAGGTCCATCGTCCCGGCCCAGATCCGGCCCCGAGAATCGGTGCAGGCATCGTTGAAGCGCTGGCTCGTTGCCTCGATCGAAGCGGTCCTGTCGAAGGCCCCCGTTTCGAGGTCGAAGCGAAAGATCCCGCTCTGCATCCCGACGAAGACCGCGTCTTCAACGCACTGCACGAAGCCGGGAACTTCGGGCGTCGGCCAGACTGTGCTCGCACCGTCGAGACCGGTGCGGATCAGCCGCCGACCGGTGATGTCGACCCACCAGACAGCGGCATGTACGGGCGACCACACCGGGCTTTCGCCCAAGGTGGCGCGCACGTCCGACAGGGGTTCGAACCCTGTGCCCGGCATTCCTGACATCCTCCCCTGGCACCTCGGCGCCCGAACGCTCCTTACGACAGAGCTTTGTCGCGAGCAGTCCCAAAATCGCTGTTGACTCCTCTTAGTTGGCAGCTCTACTTGATTACTGCAACTAATATTTCAGTTTGGCCGATAACGGCCGACGAGGGAGGAGACCAGACCATGCTTCATACCAGGGGACTATTCTGCGCGGCGCTCACTGCAGCCGCTCTGGCGCTTGCGGCGCCAGCCGTCGCCGAGACAACGCTGAGGATCGGCACCGTCCTCGCCCCCGACGACCCGATGGGCCAGGGGCTCGAGAAGTTCGCGGCCGAGGTCGCCGAGGCCACGGGCGGCGAGGTCGTGGTCGAGATCTTCCACAACAGCCAGCTTGGCGACACGACCGAGATGATCGACCAGGCCCGCGCCGGCGCCAACGTGGGCACCGTCACCGACGTCGCGCGCCTGTCGGAGTTCGTGCCGTCGCTTGCCGTCATGTCGGCGCCGTTCCTCTTCGATACGTTCGAGGATGCCGACAAGTTCGCAGCGTCCGAGCAGTACCTGGCCTGGGGCGACGAGCTGAAGGAGAAGGCCGGCCTCGTGATGCTGTCCTCGAACTGGTACCAGGGCGCCCGCCACGCACTGACCAAAAAGCCGATCACCGGCCCGGCCGACCTTGCCGGTGTCCGCATGCGCACCATCGGCGCGCCGGTCTGGATCGAGACGATCCGCGCCATGGGTGCCGAGCCGACACCGATCCCGTGGGGCGAGGTCTATTCCGCCCTGCAACTCGGCACCATCGACGCCGCCGAAGCGCAGCCAACCGCGATCTGGGGCGCCAAGCTTTACGAGGTGATCTCGAACGTCACGCTGACCGGCCATATCCAGCTCGTCACCGCGCTGGTCGTCTCGGCCGACAGCTGGGACCAGATCTCGCCCGAGAACCAGGCGAAGATCCGCGAGCTCGCGGTCGAGAACGGCCGCTATGCCTCGAACCTGTCCATCGAGCTGGGCAAGGAAGCGCTCGAGAACGTTGCCGCATCGGGCGTGACGGTCTCAGAGGTTGATCTCGCGCCATTCAAGGAGGCGGTTTCGGGCGTCTATTCGATGCTGAACCTCGAAGGTGAGGTTGCCATCGTCAAGGAAGTGCTCGGTCAGTAAGGCCAAGGGCGCAGGCGGAGTCCCAAACGTGTATCAGCGTATCGAATTCGCCTGCGCCACCCTTCTTCTGGCGGCGATCGTCCTTCTCGTCGGCATCGCCGCCATCGCCCGCGTCGCAGGCAGCCCGATCATCTGGTCGCTGGAAGTCTCGGCGGCGATGTTCGTCTGGCTGGTCGTCCTTGCGGTCGATCTTGCCATGCAGAACCAGCGCCACTTCGGCCTTTCGATCATCCTCGACAACGTCTCGGACGGAACCAAGCGCCGGGTCGAGATGGCCAACATCGCCATCGTCATGCTGCTCCTGTGCTTCCTCTTCTACTACGCGGCCATCAATGTGCCCCTGATGCACAAGCGGATGCTCGGCGCGCTGCAGATCCCGAAAAGCTACGTCCATCTCGCCATGCCGGTCGGCATCGTTCTCTGGCTGAGAACGCTCGGCCTCCAGCTTATCGCCAAGTACCGGGGCGCCTGATGCTCTTCACCATTGCCATCCTCTTCGCGATCTTCCTGGTAATCGGCATCCCGGTCGCGTTTGCGCTGATGCTCGCCTCGATCCCGGTCTTCATCTGGGAAGGCACGATGCCGCCGACCGTTGCGATCCAGAAGATGGTCACCGCGCTCGAGAACTTTCCGCTCCTGGCGGTGCCGTTCTTCATTCTCGCCGGCAATCTGATGAACGCGACCGGCATCACCGACCGGCTGGTGCGCTTCTCGCGGCTCCTGACCGGCTGGATGGCGGGCGGGCTGGCGCAGGTTTCCATCGTGCTGTCGCTGCTGATGGGCGGGATCTCCGGCTCCGCCGTCGCCGACGCCTCGATGGAGGCGCGCCTCCTTGGCCCCTCGATGAAGGCGCAGGGCTACGCGCCCGCCTTCATCGCCGCCGTTCTGGCCTGCGGCTCGGTCATCACCGCGACCATCCCGCCGGCCATCGGCCTGATCCTCTTCGGCTTCATCAACGAGGTCTCGATCGGTCGGCTGTTCCTCGGCGGCATCATCCCGGGCGTCCTTCTGACCGTCTTCCTGATGGCGACCACCTGGCTCGTCGCAAAGCGCCGCGGCTATGCCCCCGACCTGCCGGAGATGCCCAAAGCCAGCGAACTCGGCGACAGTTTCGTGGAGTCGATCTGGGCGCTTGCCTTCCCGGTCTTCCTGATCATCGGCTTTCGCGGCGGCTATTTCACCGCGACCGAGGCCGGCGTCTTTCTCGTCTTCTACGCGATCTTCATCGGCGTGGTGGTCTATCGCGAACTGACGATCCAGAAGCTGATCGGCGCCTTTCACGAGACGATGTCCGACCTCGGCATGGTCATGCTGCTGATCATGATGGCGGCGGTCCTTGGCTACGCGATGACCATCGAGCGCGCGCCGCAGCAGATCACCGAATACATGACCTCGATCACCGACAACCCGGCGATGCTGCTGCTCATCGTGTGCGGCATCCTCGTCGTCTCGGGCATGTTTCTCGAGGGGGCAGCGAACATCCTTCTGGTCACGCCGATCGTCCTGCCGGTCCTGATCCATGCCGGGTTCGACCCGATCCACATGGGGATCCTGATCGTGCTTCTGATCAACTTCGGCGGGCTCACGCCGCCGGTCGGCGTCATCATGTTCACCGTCTGCGGCATCCTCGACGTCAAGACCGGCGCATTCACCCGCGCCGCGCTGCCGTTCTTCCTTGCCTTCGCGCTCTTCTTCCTTCTCCTTGCCCTCGTGCCCGGCCTTTCGACCTTGTTGCCGGGCCTTCTGATGTGACCCGTGCCGCAGATCCGGATACCGATGTGACGAGTCAGACCGAAGCCGATCCGACAACGCCGCGCGATACCGCGCCGAGCGGGCCGTTGCCGGCCTCCTCGCAGGTCTACGAGACGCTGCGGGCGCGGATCGTCTCGTTCGGCCTTGCGCCGGGCGAGCGGCTCTCGCGCCCCGAACTTGCCGAACGGTTCGGTGTCAGCGCCTCACCGCTGCGCGAGGCGCTTCAGCGGCTCGAACGCGACGGGCTGATCGCCACCTTCCGGCAGTCGCGCACCGTCGTCACCCATCTCGATCCGGCGATCCTGAAGCAGGAACAGTTCCTGCGCACCGGCGTGGAATGCGAGATCGCGCATGTGCTCGCACTCGCGCCCGACAAGTCGGTCCTGAAGAAGGCCGGGGCGATCATCCGGATGCAGCGCGTGCTGATCGACGAGCCGGACCAGATGGAGCTCTTCCGCAACCTCGACGACGACTTCCACGGCGAGCTGTTTCGTGCCGCGGGTCACGGCGCGCTGCACGCCACTCTGAAGGAACGGATCAGCCAGATGGCGCGGCTGAGAAGCCTCGACCTGCCGCGCGAGGGCAAGCTCGTCTCGGTGGTCGAAATGCACGAGAAGGTGCTCGACGCGATGCTTCGCAGTGACCCGGCCGGTGCCACCGACGCGATGCGCGCGCATCTGTCCGGCACCATCGCGCGCCTGCCCGAGATCATGGCGCAGTACCCCGACTATTTCGTGCGCGC
>JBNLCA010000632.1:0-4096 GCA_050303575.1 Paracoccaceae bacterium | reverse complement strand
ACGCAGAAGACGACCTGCACGGGCGTCGAGATGTTCCGCAAGCTGCTGGACCGTGGCGAGGCGGGCGACAACATCGGCGCGCTGCTGCGCGGCATCGACCGTGACGCGGTCGAGCGCGGTCAGGTTCTGTGCAAGCCCGGTTCGGTGACGCCGCATACCGAGTTCGAGGCCGAGGTCTACATCCTGACCAAGGAAGAGGGCGGCCGCCACACGCCGTTCTTCGCGAACTACCGTCCGCAGTTCTACTTCCGCACGACGGACGTGACGGGCACGGTGCAGCTGCCGGCCGGCACCGAGATGGTGATGCCGGGCGACAACCTGAAGTTCGTGGTCGAGCTGATCGCGCCGATCGCGATGGAAGAGAAGCTGCGCTTCGCCATCCGCGAAGGCGGCCGTACCGTCGGCTCCGGCGTCGTCTCCAAAATCATCAAGTAAGCAAACCGGGTTCGACGTGGGGCGGGATCGCCCCGCCCCACCTCTCAACCTCGACAAGGGCTGACGACATGCAAAGCCAGAATATCCGCATCCGCCTCAAGGCGTTCGACTACCGCGTGCTGGACGCCAGCACGCAGGAGATCGTCAATACCGCCAAGCGGACGGGCGCCACCGTGCGCGGGCCCATCCCGCTGCCGAACAAGATCGAGAAGTTCACGGTTCTCCGTGGTCCGCACATCGACAAGAAGTCGCGCGACCAGTGGGAAATCCGGACGCACAAGCGTCTTCTCGACATCGTCGATCCGACCCCGCAGACCGTGGACGCGCTGATGAAGCTCGACCTCGCGGCCGGCGTGGACGTCGAGATCAAGTTGAACTGAGGAGGGCATGACCATGCGCTCTGGAGTGATCGCAAAGAAGCTGGGCATGACCCGGCTGTTCCTCGAGGACGGCAAGCAGGTCCCGGTGACCGTGCTGCTTCTCGACAACCTGCAGGTGGTGGCGCAGCGCACCGCCGAGAAGGATGGCTACACCGCCGTCCAGCTTGGCGCGGGCACGGCCAAGGCCAAGCGGACCACCGCGCCGGTGCGCGGCCATTTCGCCAAGGCGAACGTGGCGCCCAAGCGCAAGATCGCCGAGTTCCGGGTGTCGCCCGACAACCTGATCGGCGTCGGCGAGGAGATCACCGCGGACCACTATTTCGCGGGCCAGTATGTCGACGTCGCCGGCACCTCGATCGGCAAGGGCTTTGCCGGTGCGATGAAGCGGCACAATTTCGGCGGCCTGCGCGCCTCGCACGGCGTGTCGATCAGCCACCGCTCGCCCGGTTCGACCGGCCAGTGCCAGGACCCCGGCAAGGTGTTCAAGGGCAAGAAGATGCCCGGCCACCTGGGCGCGGTGCGTGTCACCACGCAGAACCTGGAAGTCGTGCGCACCGACGCCGAGCGCGGCCTGATCATGGTCAAGGGCGCGGTCCCCGGATCGAAGGGCGGCTGGGTCACGATCAAGGACGCGGTGAAGAAGCCGGTTCCGGACAACGTCATCCTGCCCGCCGCGCTGAAGTCGGCCGGCGAGGAAGCCAGGAAGGCGGCTGAAGCCGCAGCGGCCGCCGCGGCGGCCGAGGAAGAAGCCGCCCGCAAGGCCGCGGCGGAAGCCGAGCAGGCAGCCATCGAGGCGGCCGAGGCCGAGGCGGCGAATGCGGCCGACGCCGGTGACCAGTCCGACGAGGCTCCCGAAGGAGACGAGAAAAATGAAGGCTGATGTCATCACGCTCGACGCCAAGTCGGCGGGCTCGGTTGAGCTTTCGGACGAGATCTTCGGTCTCGAGCCGCGGGCCGACGTGCTCCATCGCGTCGTCCGCTGGCAGCGCGCCAAGGCCCAGGCCGGCACCCACAAGGTGCTGGGCAAGTCCGAGGTGAGCTATTCGACCAAGAAGATCTATCGCCAGAAGGGCACCGGCGGCGCACGCCACGGCTCGAGGAAGGCCCCGATCTTCCGTCACGGCGGCGTCTACAAGGGTCCGACCCCGCGCAGCCACGCGCACGACCTGACGAAGAAGTTCCGCCAGCTTGGCCTCAAGCACGCGCTTTCGGCCAAGGCGGCGGCGGGCAACCTCGTCATCCTCGACTCGATCGAGCTCGGCGAGGCCAAGACCTCGGCGCTGGCCAAGAAGATGAAGGAGCTCGGCTGGAAGCGCGCGCTCATCATCGACGGCGCCGCGGTCAACGAGAACTTCGCCCGCGCGGCGGCCAACATCCAGGACGTGGATGTGCTGCCGTCGATGGGCGCCAATGTCTACGACATCCTCCGCCGTGACACGCTCGTGCTCACCAAGGCGGCGGTCGAAGCTCTGGAGGCTCGTCTTAAATGAGCGCGAAACCGGAACATTACGACGTCATCCGCCGCCCGATCATCACCGAGAAGGCGACCCTGACGTCGGAATCCAACGGCGTGGTCTTCGAGGTCGCGCCCGACGCGAACAAGCCGCAGATCAAGGAAGCGATCGAGGCCCTGTTCGGCGTCAAGGTGAAGGCCGTGAACACGACCGTCACCAAGGGCAAGACCAAGCGCTTCCGCGGCCGCCTCGGCACGCGCAGCGACGTCAAGAAGGCCTACGTGACGCTCGAAGAGGGCAGCACCATAGACGTCCAGACCGGCCTCTGATATCAGGCCGCGACTCTCGGCCCCGGGAAACCGGGGCCGACAGGTTTTTGAAGGCGGGGAGCTACGGCGCCCTATAACGAAACGGACCTCAGGTCCAAGGCAAACGGAAGACAGAAAGCATGGCACTCAAGTCGTACAATCCGACGACGCCGGGCCAGCGCGGGCTGGTGCTGATCGACCGTTCGGAGCTTTGGAAAGGTCGCCCGGTCAAGGCACTCACGAAGGGCCTGACCAAGAACGGCGGCCGGAACAACACCGGACGGATCACGATGCGCCACCAGGGCGGTGGCGTGAAGCGGCTTTACCGCATCGTCGATTTCAAGCGGTCGAAGTTCGACGTCACCGCGACGGTCGAGCGGATCGAATACGATCCCAACCGCACCGCCTTCATCGCGCTGATCAAGTACGCCGACGGCGAGCAGGCCTATATCCTCGCGCCGCAGCGCCTGGCCGTGGGCGACAGCGTCGTTTCGGGCAAGAAGGTCGACGTGAAACCGGGCAACGCGATGCCGTTCTCGGGCATGCCGATCGGCACGATCGTCCACAATGTCGAGCTGAAGCCCGGCAAGGGCGGCCAGATCGCGCGCGCCGCGGGCACCTATGCCCAGTTCGTCGGCCGTGACGGCGGCTACGCCCAGATCCGCCTTTCGTCGGGCGAGTTGCGCATGGTCCGCCAGGAATGCATGGCCACCATCGGCGCCGTGTCGAACCCGGACAACTCGAACCAGAATTTCGGCAAGGCCGGCCGCATGCGTCTGAAGGGCATCCGCCCGACCGTCCGCGGCGTCGCCATGAACCCGATCGACCACCCGCACGGCGGCGGCGAAGGCCGCACCTCGGGCGGCCGTCACCCGGTCACCCCGTGGGGCAAGGGCACCAAGGGCAACCGCACGCGCAAGAACAAGGGCACGGACAAGTACATTCTCCGCTCCCGCCACGCGAAGAAGGGTCGGTAATCCATGTCGCGTTCAGTCTGGAAAGGCCCCTTCGTCGACGCTTACGTCCTCAAGAAGGCCGAAAAGTCCCGCGAGTCGGGCCGCAACGAGGTCATCAAGATCTGGTCGCGCCGTTCCACCATCCTCCCGCAGTTCGTGGGCCTCACCTTCGGGGTCTACAACGGCCAGAAGCATATCCCGGTCGCCGTGACCGAGGAGATGATCGGGCAGAAATTCGGGGAATATTCGCCGACGCGGACCTACTACGGTCACGCCGCCGACAAGAAAGCCAAGAGGAAGTAAGCCATGAGCAAGGAGAAGAATCCGCGCCGCGTGGCCGAGAACGAGGCTTTCGCCAAGGCCAAGATGCTGCGCACCAGCCCGCAGAAGCTGAACCTCGTCGCCCAGCTGATCCGCGGCAAGAAGGTCGAGCGCGCGCTTGCCGATCTGACCTTCTCGAAGAAGCGGATCGCGCAGGACGTCAAGAAGTGCCTTCAGTCGGCCATCGCCAACGCCGAGAACAACCACGGGCTCGACGTTGACGAACTGGTCGTCGCCGAGGC
>JBNLCA010000631.1:0-2423 GCA_050303575.1 Paracoccaceae bacterium | reverse complement strand
TTGATGCTGTGTGCGATCGCTGTTCTGGCGTTCGCGGCTTTCCCCGTCACAGCGGCCGAATGCGGCAGCAGCCAGCCCGAGCCGAACGACTGCGCCCAGGTCGAGGCCGAAGCGGCGATGCAAACGGCATATGTGGCGCTTGAAGAGGCAATCCAGGCGCGCCTCGACGGGCCGTTCGCGGCGCTGAATGCGCTGCGCGATTCCCAGCAGGCCTGGGACAACCAGGTCCTGCAAGACTGTGCCGTTCTGTGGGCGATCCATCGCGACTCGCAGGTGGCGCCGATGGCGGTCGCGGGCTGCCGGCGCGAGATGGCCGAGGCGCGTACGGTCTGGCTGAACGGCCTGAGAGAGACGGTCGATCTTTTCTAGGCCTCACTTTGTTGCCCGCCAGTCTGCGCCTCGGGCTGGCGAAATTTCGGGCAGATGCCCGTCCCCCGATATTCTGGCCATGAAAGGGCTGATATGTTGAAGTCTTGCGGAGGCGTCTTCCTGGGATTTGCCCTGGCGCTGATGGCGTCCGGGGCCGCGGCGGATGAGGATGATTGCGCGAAATTGACCGGGACTACCGAAATCCTCGAATGTGTTGACGGCAGGGCCAGGGAGGCCGACGCGAAGATGGATGCGGTTCTGGGCGAGACGCGCGCGCTGCTTGTGGCCTTCGAGGCGGACTATCAGTCGCGCTACGGCCGTCCCGCCGGGATCGGCGGCGCAGCGGCGCTTGACGCCTCGCAGGCCGCCTGGGCCACCGAGATGCGCGCCTATTGCGACGTCCTTGTGATGGGCGCCCTGGACGGTACGCTGGCGAACGTCGTCGAGGCGGATTGCCATGTGCGGCGGACGCTTGCCCGCATCGCGGACCTGGAGGCGTTGAAGCTGACGTATCAGTAGCCACCAATCGCCGGAACGCCGGCCCCAACCGGGAGATCGAACCATGTGCAATGCCTGTGTGATGAACGCGGTGAAGGCGCGGATGATGTCGCGCCGGAAATTCTTCAGGGCAGGGGCGGGGGCTGCCGTGGCCGCCGCAGCCGTGACCCGGCCGGTGATGGCGCAGGGCGCCCGGCAGGTCGTCGACATGACCCACAAGTTCACGCCCCAGTTCCCGACCTTCGACGGCAAGCCCGGCATCGCCATCGAGCAAGTCTACGAGATCGCAAAGGACGGCTACAACCTCCTGCGATTCACCATCGAGGAACATTCCGGCACCCACATCGACGCGCCCTTGCATTTCTCGGCCGACGGGACCTCGGTCGATGAACTTCCCGTGGAAAGCCTCGTCGTGCCCCTTTGCGTCGTCCATATCCACGAGCGCGCCGCCTCGGACCCGGACGCCACGGTAACGCCGGACGACATCAAGGGCTGGATCCAGGCAAACGGTCCGATCCCGGCCGGCGCCTGCGTCGCGATGCATTCGGGCTGGGAAGCGAAGCTGGGCACCGATGCCTACCGGGGCGCGGACGATGCGGGCATGCTGCATTTCCCCGGCTTCCACATCGAGGCGATCAACATGCTTCTGGAAGAGACCGAGGCCAGCTGTATCGCGGTCGACACGCTCTCGCTCGATCCCGGCAACTCGCAGGATTTCGCCACCCACTACACCTGGCTGCCGGCCGGCAGGTACGGGATCGAGAACGTGGCGAATCTCGCCGCCGTGCCGCCCGCCGGGGCGACGCTGGTCGTCGGCGCGCCGGTTCACCAGAAGGGCACGGGTGGCCCGGCCCGCGTGCTGGCGCTGGTCTGATGGGCACGGTCCCGCTTCTCAGCGACGCGGAGGCGGCCCCAGAGGCGCGGGCCGTCTTCGACGAGATCCGCGCGGCGCGCGGCACAGACTATGTCAACAACTTCTGGCGGGCGCTGGCGCATGACCCTGCGCTTCTGCGCGCGACATGGGACCGGCTGAAGGTGGTCATGGCGCCCGGCGCGCTCGATCCCCTGGTCAAGGAGATGCTCTACGTCGCGGTTTCGGCGACGAACGGCTGCGACTACTGCATCCACTCGCACACGGCGGCCGCCAGGGCGAAGGGCATGACCCCGGCCATGCATGCCGAGCTCCTGGCCATCGTCGGCATGGCGAACCAGACCAACGCCCTTGTCAGTGCGCTGGGGGTCGAGGTTGACGCGGTCTTCAAGGCGTGACTTCCCGACCGGCCCGCGCCGCTGTAGCCTCGCGGCCGAACGGGAGGGCTGATGCGCGAGCGGACCTATCACGCCGCCTGCACCTGCGGCACGGTGCGCTTCGTGGTCGACGCGATCATGCGGCTGGCCACGCCATGCATCTGCCCGCGCTGCCGGGGGCAGGGGCTGAGGGTGATCCACGTGAACCCGGCGGGCTTTCGCATCCTCGCGGGCGAGGACATGCTGACCGAGCCGATCGAGGGCGCGCGCCAGCCGCATCACTTCTTCTGCCGCCGCTGCGGCGAGGC
>JBNLCA010000630.1:0-7127 GCA_050303575.1 Paracoccaceae bacterium | reverse complement strand
GGCGTCGAACCGGGTGACCGTGTCGCCGTACTGATCGGTGACGAAGCCGCGGCCCTGGGCGAAGGCGACATCGTAGGGCCGCTCGCCGGTCGGGACGGTCGCGATGACTTCGCCCGTGGCCGGATCGGCGACGGTGAGCGTGTTCGATCCGACGTTGGCGGTGACGACCTGGCCCGCGGGCGAGAAGTTGACGCCGAAGGGCCGTTCGCCGGTGGCGACAGTGCGCAGGGCGGCGAGGGTCGAGGCGTCGAAGATCGCCACGCGGTCGGCGTCGCGCTCGGCGACGGCGAGGAACCTGCCGTCGGGCGAGAGCGCCATGCCCGAGGGCGCGGCCCCGGTCGCCAGGGTGCCGGTCACCTCCATGCGCCCAGCGTCGATGACCCAGAGACGGGCGTTGAACCAGTCGGATACGAAGAGGCGTCCGCGCCCCGGATCGACGGCCACCGCGATTGGGCCGCCGTCCAGATCGACGGCCCCTTCCGGATCGCCGCTCAGTGAGAAGCGCCAGAGGCGCTTGCCCTCGGTGGCGACGACGAAGACCGCGCCAAGCTCATCGGAGACCGCAACGCCCGCCGGGTTGCCGGGCACCGCGATACGCGCGACCTCCTCTCCCCGGACCGTGTCGATGATGGAAAGGTCCGACGAGGTCTGGTTCGTCACGTAGAGGAGGTCGGCCGAAGCCGGTCCGGCCGCCAGAAGAAGCGCCAGCGCGCTACTGGGTGAACTCGGCCGCAAGCGCGTCGAGCCCCGCCTGGTAGACGCCCGATACGGCCGCGATGGCGGCCTCGTCGTTGAGTTCCGGAGGCGGATCGATGTTGGGGTAGCCGCGATAGAAGGCACCGCGCCATTCGACGGTCGAGCCGCCGCCGTCCTTCGGCGTGACGGTGATCGTCGACGAGTAGTTGGTGACCGGCAGGACCGTCACCTCGACCTCGGTGATCCGGTAGGAATAGCTCATCTTCTCGGCATCGTATTTGTAGAGCACTTCGGAGATCGTCGGCCCGCCCTCCTGGCCCAGCGTCAGGACGCGGGTCGCGTCGATGTCGTTGCCGCCCTCGCCGGTCGAGGAAAAGACCGCCGGGTGCCAGCTCATGTCCTGGAAGTTGCCGATGCGGGCCCACACGTCCTCGGGCGAGGCGGCGAGGTCGACGGTCAGCGTCACCTTCTGCCGGGTCGGGCCGTGGGCGAGAGCAAGGCCGGGCACAAGCAGGAACACGGCGAGGATCAGTCGAAAGAAACGCATCAGGACCCCTCCCTGAAGAAGTTGTTGTTGAGGATGTAGCGCATGCCCCTGAGCCAGCTCTCGTCGGTGTTCGAGCGGATGTCGACCGACAGGCCGCGCACCATCTGGCCTTCTGGCAGCGCCCGCATGACGAGGTTCATCGACAGGATCAGGTTCGAGACCTTCTGGACCTCGCCCACCACAACGTAATCGGCGCCCAGCGCAGTGCCGATCCGAAGGTCGCAGCCGTAGCAGTTGGCGACGTTCGTCGCCTGCGCGATCCGCTCGGCCTCGGGCTCGTTCGAAAGGATGTCGAATCCTTCCTCGGACAGCCGGTCGCGCACGTAGTCGGTGAGCATCGCGAGGCGTGCGGTCTGGTCGGCGC
Source organism: Paracoccaceae bacterium (assembly GCA_050303575.1). GTDB lineage: Bacteria > Pseudomonadota > Alphaproteobacteria > Rhodobacterales > Rhodobacteraceae > JBNLCA01. The sequence goes on along the minus strand of JBNLCA010000630.1, from coordinate 5,520 downwards.
GCTCGCCGTCATAGGCGCCCTCGGTCGAGGTATCGACGAAGCCGAGGCCGAGGAAGGCGACCTTCGCGCCGGCCTTCAGCGGCTCGCCATAGCCCTGCGACAGGGCGGCAAGCGGCAGGACCCCCAGAAGAAGGGCAAGGACCAGTCGCGTCATGATGGCGAAGTCTCGGCAAGGCTCCGCCCGCGCGCAACGCAACCATTAGTCTTGGTTTCCCGCGACTTCGGCGCGGTGCATCATGCGAAAAACGGAGTCGCGTTCGCTTAGGGAGGACGACGCGCCCATGTCCAGTTGCCGCGCAGTCGCGTGCGCCGGAGCGCTGATTCTGGCCACCGCCCTGCCTGCCGCCGCCGTCGAGGTGGCGGCCGGAGTGTTGCGCGTGGACCGAGAGATGGCGCTGCCGACCTCGCGGCTGGATATCCCGCCGGACGATCTGGGCTTTGCCGGTGCTGAGCTGGCGACCGAGGACAACCAGACGACCGGGACGTTCCTCGGCATGGAGTTCACCCTTGCCACCCGCGCGGTTCCGCCCGACGAGGCGGCGCAGGCGCTGGACGAGCTGGTCTCGGACGGGGCGAAGATCGTGGTCCTCGTGGCCGATCCCGACACGACGCTGGAACTGGCCGACCGTGCCGGGGACGGTGTCCTGATCCTGAATGCCGGCGCGCGGGACGAACGGCTGCGCGAGGCGGACTGCCGTGCGAACACGCTCCACATCGCGCCCTCGCGGTCGATGCTGACCGACGCGGTGGTGCAGTTCCTGATGTGGAAAAAGTGGGACGAAATCCTGCTCATCTACGGCTCGCATCCCGAGGACGGTTTGCTCGCCGATGCCTATCGCACCTCGGCCCGGAAGTTCGGCGCCGAGATCGTTGAGGAACGGCTTTTCGAGGACACCGGCGGCGCCCGGCGCACGGACACGGGCCATGTCCTGGTCCAGCGGCAGATCCCGGTCTTCACGCAAGGCGCCGAGGAGCACGACGTCGTCCTTGCCGCTGACGAGTCGAGCGTCTTCGCCGATTACCTGCCCTATCACACCTGGGAGGCGCGACCGGTGGTCGGATCGGCGGGTCTGAGACCGGCGACTTGGAACGCCTCGCTCGAGGCCTGGGGCGCGACGCAGTTCCAGCGCCGGTTCGAGGCGCTGACCGGACGGCTGATGCGCGACGAGGACTACCAGACCTGGCTTGCGCTCCGTGTCGTCGGCGAGGCGGTGACGCGGACCGGCTCGGCCGATCCGAAGGCGATCCGCGACTATGCGCTGTCCGACGCGTTCGAGATCGCCGCCTTCAAGGGCCAGAAGCTGACGTTCCGGCCGTGGAACGGCCAGCTGCGCCAGCCGATCCTGCTGACCGACCGGCAGGTCGTCGTCTCGGTCTCGCCGCAGGACGGCTACCTGCACCAGGTCTCGCCCTTGGACACGCTGGGCAGGGACCGCCCGGAAACCCAGTGCACGAGGTTCGAATGATCCGCCTGACGATCGCCCTTCTGGTCGCCGCCTCGCCCGCCGCCGCGAACAAGGTCTTCGTGACGAACGAGCGCGGAAACTCCGTGACCGTGATCGACAGCGAGACCTGGGAGGTGATCCACGAGTTTCCGGCCGGCGCCCGCCCGCGCGGCATCACGATGAGCCCGGACGGCACGCGGCTTTACGTCTGCGCTTCGGACGATGACACGGTGCGCGTCTTCGACCCCGAGACCTACGAGGAGATCGGGACGCTGCCGTCGGGTCCGGACCCCGAGCTCTTCGTGCTCGAGCATTCCGGAAACCCGCTCTACATCGCGAACGAGGACGACAATCTTGTCACCGTGGTCGATGTCGAGACCCGCGAGGTCCTGGCCGAGGTGCCGGTCGGGGTCGAGCCCGAGGGGATGGCGCTGAGCCCCGACGGCAGGTGGATGGTCAACACGTCCGAGACGACCAACATGGCCCATTTCATCGATACCGAAACCTACAAGATCGTGCACAACATCCTGGTGGACGCCCGGCCGCGCTATGCCGAGTTCAACCACGACGGCACGAAGGTCTATGTCTCGTCCGAGATCGGCGGGACCGTCTCGGTCATCGACATGACGGGCGAGGCGCCGGCGATCGTCGACAAGATCAGCTTCGAGGTGCCGGGCGTCCTGCCCGAATGGCTCCAGCCGGTCGGCGTCAAGGTCACCGCGGACAGCAGCCGGGTCTTCGTCGCCCTCGGCCCGGCGAACCGGGTCGCGGTCATCGACGGCGAGACCGACGAGGTGCTGGAATACCTTCTGGTCGGCCAGCGCGTCTGGCAGATGGCCTTCACGCCGGACGAGGCATACCTCGTCACCACGAACGGCAATTCCAACGATGTGAGCATCATCGACGTCGAGTCAGAGAAGGTGATCAAGTCGGTCCAGGTCGGCGAACAGCCCTGGGGCGTCGTGGTCGCTCCCAACTAGGAACTGCGCATGAAGTACCTTGCCGCCCTCGCCCTTTTCGCCGCGCCCGCCGCGGCGGCGCCGCTCTGCGACGATTTTGGCTTTGCCGGGCTCCTGGCCGCCTGCAACCGGGGCGAGCCGATCGCGCTGACCCTGGCCTCGGGCCAGCCGCTGGCAGCGGGGCCGGTGGCGCTCCAGTCCGGGGCCTATTACGAGATCGAAATCACCGCCGACGGTTCGGCCGAGCTGGCGCTGGCGGGACCGGAGTTCTTCCGCGCCATCTGGATGAACGAGATCGTCATCAACGACATCGAGGTCCGGCCGATGGCGATCGAGAGTTTCGAGTTCGACGACGAGGGCACGGCGACGCTGTCCTTCATTGCGATCAAGCCCGGCAGCTACACCCTGGCCATTCCCGGTTCGACCGGCGAGAGCCAGCGGGTGACGATCACCATAGAATGACGGCGGGCACCCCGCCGCAGGGAGGAGACCATGAAACTGTTCACGCTTCTCGCCGCCGCCGCTTTCGCCACCGCGGCCGGCGCCCAGGACCTGCCCCAGCTTCGCGCCGCGATGCTGGAAACCGGCACGGTGAACTGGGAGATCTCGACCATCAAGTCGCATGGGTTCGACACCGGGAACGGGTTCGAACTGGCGGTGCAGAACTATGCCGACAACGCCGCGACCCGGATCGCGTTCGAGGGTGGCGAGGCCGACGTGGTCGTCGCCGACTGGATCTGGGTCGCCATGATGCGGGCGCAAGGCAGGGATTACGTCTTCATCCCCTACTCGCGCGCCGTGGGCGGCCTCGTGGTGAAGTCCGACAGCGGGATCGCCTCGCTCCAGGATCTCGCCGGAAAGCAGATCGGCATCGCGGGAGGGCCGCTCGACAAGAGCTGGCTGATCCTGCGCGCCTACGCGCAACAGGAATACGGGATGGATCTGAAGGCCGAGACCGAGCAGGTCTTCGGCGCGCCGCCGCTGATCATGAAGGCGGGGCTCGATGGCGAGACGGCGGGCTCGATCAACTTCTGGCACTTCCTCGCCAAGATGAAGGCCGCCGGCATGACCGAGATCGTCTCGGTCGACCAGGCGGCCGAGGCGCTGGGGCTTGATCCCGACACGCCGCTTCTGGGCTACGTGCTGAAGGGCGACTACGTGGCCGAGAATCCCGAAGTGGCCGCCGGTCTCGCCCGTGCCTCTCGCGCGGCGAAGGACCTGCTGGCGACGGACGACCTTGCCTGGGTCGACCTGCGCGACCAGATGAATGCCAGCAGCGATGCGCAGTACGGCGCGCTGATCGAGGGGTACCGCGCCGGCATTCCCTCGGCGAAACCGGTTGACGCGGCCTCGGCGGATGCCATGTTGAAGATCATGGCGGACCTCGGTGGCGAGGAGCTGGTGGGCAAGGCGACGAGCGTGGATGGGGTCTTCCTCAACCTTGACTGAGACACTCCTGCGCCCGGTCGCCATCCGGGCGCTGTCGCTTGCCGTCCTTCTGGGGCTATGGATCGCGCTTGCGGCCTGGACCGACGATCCCTTGATCCTGCCGCAGCCCTGGACGCTGGTGCCGCTCTTCTGGAAAGCGGTCGCCTCGGGCACGCTGCCCTGGCACCTCTGGGCGACGCTGGTGCGCGTCGCCTGGGCCTTCGTTCTGGCGATGTCGATCGGCGTGGCGATCGGTTACCTGATGGGCCGGTTTCCGAAGGTCGACCGCTGGCTCGACCCCTGGCTGGTGGTGTTCCTGAACCTGCCGGCGCTGGTGCTGATCGTCCTTTGCTATCTCTGGATCGGTCTCAACGAGACCGCCGCGATCGCCGCCGTCACGCTGAACAAGATCCCGAACGTCGCGACGACGATCCGTGAGGGCGCGCGGGCGCTCGACCCGCGGCTGACCGACATGGGAACGGTCTTCCGCGTGCCGGTGATCCGGCAGCTCAGGCACATCGTCCTGCCGCAGCTGGCGCCGTTCGTTGCCGCCTCGGCCCGCGCCGGGATCGCGGTGATCTGGAAGATCGTGCTGGTGGTCGAGTTCCTCGGCCGCTCGTCCGGCATCGGGTTTCAGATCCACCTGTGGTTCCAGCAGTTCAACGTGGCGATGGTGCTGGTCTATTCACTGAGCTTCGTCGCCGTGATGCTGGCCATCGAGTGGCTGGTCCTTCAACCGGTCGAGCGGCGGGCGCGGCGCTGGAGGACGGCGTGATCGAGGTCGACATCGCCGACAAGCGCTTCAACGGAACGCAAGTTCTGGGCGCGGTGCGCTTCACCGTCGAACCGGGCGAGACGGTGGTCGTGCTGGGCCCCTCGGGGATCGGCAAGTCGACGCTGCTGAGGATCGTCGCCGGGATCGACGAGCGGTTCGAGGGCCGGGTCCGCTGCGACGGCCGGCTGGCAATGGTATTCCAGGAGCCGACGCTGCTGCCGTGGCGGACGGTGGCGCAGAACCTGACGCTGGTGCATCCCGGTCTCGATGCGGCGGGCGTGGAGAAGGCGCTGGGCGAGGTCGGCATCGCCGACAAGTCGGGACAGTTCCCCGGCCAGCTTTCGCTCGGCCAGCAGCGGCGGGTGGCGCTCGCCCGCGCCTTCGCGATGACGCCCGGGGTGCTGATCCTCGACGAGCCCTTCGCCTCGCTCGATCCCGCCACCGCCGAGGAGATGCTCGCGCTGACCGAGCGGCTGATCGCCAGCACCCGGCCGGCGACGCTCTTCGTCACCCATTCCGAGGCCGAGGCGGCGCGGCTGGGAACGCGGATCCTGCGGCTCTCCGGCCGTCCGGCGGTGCTGGAGGCGGCGGCATGAGCGGGCTGGCGGTCGAGGGGCTGAGCTTCAGCTACGGCCCGAAGCGGGTCCTTTACCATGTATCATTCGATGTGCCCGAGGCGCGGTTCTGCGCGCTTCTCGGCCCGAACGGCGCGGGCAAGTCGACGCTGTTCGCGCTGCTCACCCGGCTCATCGTGGCGCGCGAGGGACGGATCGTGGTCGCCGGGCACGATCTGGGACAGGCGCCCCGCGCGGCTCTCGCCCGGATCGGCGTCGTCTTCCAGCAGCCGACGCTGGACCTCGACCTGACGGTGCGCCAGTCGATGCGCTATTTCGCGGCCTTGCACGGCCTGTCC
>JBNLCA010000629.1:0-6784 GCA_050303575.1 Paracoccaceae bacterium | reverse complement strand
GGCTCTGCGCCTCGCGCTCCCCGCAGTATTTGGAACTCGGGGAAGGAAAGTGGGCTCAATGCTCTTTTGGTTCTCAAATATTCTCGGGGGTGAATTCGCGCGTCAGCGCGAAGAGGGGGCAGACGGCCCCCTTAAGCCGCGCGGAACGCGCGGCCGGGCCCGCCGGTCGATGTCGCGGAGCGCAGCTCCGCGGCGAAGGGAGGCGGGAACCCCCGCCCTCCGTCATCCGCCCCACGTGCGCTCGAGCGTGCGGACCCAGTTCCGGTGCGCGAGCTTCTCGATCAGCCGCTTGCCGTAGCCGTGCTTTTCCAGCGTCTTGATCAGCCGCGGCAGGCCGGTCACGTCGCCGATACCCTTTGGCAGTTCCGCCCCGTCGAAATCCGAGCCGAAGCCGACATGATCCTCGCCGAGGGTCGAGATCAGGTGGTCAAGGTGGCGGAGCACCGGCTCCCACGTCATGTCGGGTGATCGCTTGCCGTCCTCGCGCAGGAAGACGGTCGCGAAGTTCAGGCCGACCATGCCGCCGGTATCCCGGATCATGTGGAGCTGGCGGTCGGTGAGGTTGCGCGTCGAGGGCGTCACCGCGTGGGCGTTCGAATGGGTGGCGACGAGCGGAGCCTTCGAGATCTTCGCCACGTCCATGAAGCCCTTGAGGTTCATGTGGCTGAGATCGACCATGATCCCGAGCTCGTTGCAGAGCCGGATCAGGTCCTTGCCCTTGGCCGTCAGGCCCGGACCGGTGTCGGGCGAGCCGGGGAAGCGGAACGGCACGCCGTGGCCGAAGATCGTCGGGCGGCTCCAGACCGGGCCGAGCGAGCGCAGGCCGAGGGCGTGGAAGAGGTGCAGCGCGTCGAGGTCGGGGCCGATCGGCTCGGCGCCCTCGATGTGCAGGATGCCGGCGACGATCCCGGATTTCAGGCACGCCTTCAGCTCGCGCGCGGTGCGGACCACCTTGAAGGCGCCCTTCGAGACCCGCTCCATCCGCATCATGATGCCCATCATGGCGAGCGCCACGGGCTGCGATTCCGGCGCCTCGATCAGTGCCGGCAGCGGCAGGTCGTAGGGCGGGTTGTCCATCATCGCCTGGTAGTCGGTGCCGTCCGACGGCGAGGGGATGTAGACGGCGAAGAAGCCGCCGGCGAAGCCCGCCTTCTTCATCCGCTTGAGATCGAGATGCCCGTGCCCGTCGCCCCGAAGCCAGGCCGCGTCGCGCGCCTTTTCCGGCAGGCGCAGGAGGCGGAGGAGGAGATCGTTGTGACCGTCGAAGACCGGGGTCATGGCACGGGTTCCTTGCGACTGTAGCCCTCGCTCGCGGCGAGAAGGGTCTTGGTGTAGCTCTCTTGCGCACGGCGCGCGCGGAGATCGTCGCGGCTGAGTTCCTCGACCGTCACGCCGTGGCTCATCACCGTCAGCCGGTCGCACATGTGGGCGACGACGGCAAGGTCGTGGCTGACCAGCACGTAGGTCAGGCCGCGCTCGGCGCGGAGCCGGTCGAGAAGGTTCAGCACCTCGGCCTGGATCGAGGCGTCGAGCGCCGAGGTCGGCTCGTCGAGGAGAATGAGCCCCGGTTCGAGGATCAGCGCGCGGGCGACGGCGATCCGCTGGCGCTGGCCCCCGGAGAGCTGGTGCGGGAAGCGGAAGCGGAACTCGGGGCCGAGACCGACATCTGAAAGCGCCCGTTCGATCCGCGCCTCGCGGTCCGAGAAGCCGTGGATGGCGAGGGGCTCGGAGAGGACCTTGTCGACCGTGTGCCGCGGGTGGAGCGAGGCATAGGGGTCCTGGAAAACCATCTGGACGTGCCGGTAGAACGAGGGCGTGCGCGGGTGACGGACCGGCTCGCCCTTTATTCGGACCGTGCCGCCGGTGATCGGCGCGAGGCCGCAGACGGCGCGCAGGACGGTGGATTTGCCGGACCCGCTTTCGCCGACGATGCCGTAGCTTTCGCCCTCGTTCACCTTGAGCGTGATGCCGCGCACCGCGTGGACGCGCGTCGCGCCCTGGCGGAAGGTGACGTGAAGGTCGGTGATCTCGAGATGCGGCATCAGCGCGCCCAGTCCGCGTCGCGTTCGAGGGTGGGGAGCGGGCTGCGGTCGCCGTCGATCCGGGGCAGGCAGCCCATAAGCCCCTGCGTGTAGGGGTGGGTGGCGTTTTTCAGCTCGGACGCCGCCAGCTCCTCGACCACGCGGCCGGCATACATGACGAGCACCCGGTCGCAGAAGGAGGAGACGAGGCGCAGGTCATGACTGATGAAGATCAGGCTCATGCCGCGGTCCGAAACGAGGCGGTCGAGGATGCGCAGGACCTCGATCTGGACGGTGACGTCGAGCGCCGATGTCGGCTCGTCGGCGATCAGAAGATCCGGCTCGGTCATCAGCATCATCGCGATCATCGCGCGCTGGCCCATGCCGCCGGAGAGCTCGTGCGGATAGGCGGCGAAGACACGGGCCGGGTCGCGGATCTGGACGGCTTCCAGCATCTCCATCGCCTTGTCGCGGGCTTCGGATTTCGAGCCGCCGTGGAGCTTTGCGCCCTCGGTCATCTGGGTGCCGATGGTCATGACCGGGTTCAGCGAGAATTTCGGGTCCTGCATGACCATGCCGATCCGCGCGCCGCGCAGCGTGCGCCAGGTGGCGGTCGTGGCCCTGGTCAGGTCGATGCCGTCGAATTCGAGCGTCTTCGCGGTGGCCTTTCCGGGCGGCGGCGTCAGGCCGAGGATGGCGCGGCCGGTCTGCGACTTGCCCGAGCCCGACTCGCCGACGATGCCCAGCCGTTCGCGGCCCAATGTGAAGGACACGCCGCGCACGACCTCGGACGGGCCACGGCGGGTCGGGAAGGTGATGCGGAGGTCTTCGACGGTAAGCAGCGTCATTTCTGCGCCTTCGGATCGAGGACGTCGCGCAGGCCGTCGCCGAGGAGGTTGAAGCCGAGCGAGACGGTGAAGATGGCGATGCCGGGCATGGTCGCGACCCACCACTGGTCGATGATGAACTGCCTGCCTTGCGCGATCATCGCGCCCCATTCGGGCTGCGGCGGCTGCGCGCCGAGGCCGAGAAAGCCGAGGCCCGCGGCGGTCAGGATGATCCCGGCCATGTCGAGCGTGACGCGGATGATGACAGACGACAGGCAGAGCGGCGTGACGTGGCCCCAGAGGATCCTGAGCGACGAGGCGCCTTGCAGGCGCGAGGCGGCGATGAAGTCGCTGTCGCGAATCGTCAGCGTCTCGGCCCGCGCGAGGCGGGCATAGGGTGGCCACGAGGTGATGGCGATGGCGATGATCGCATTCTCGATGCCGGGGCCGAGCGCGGCGACGAAGGCGAGCGCGAGGATCAGACGGGGGAAGGCTAGAAAGATGTCGGTGAGCCGCATCAGAACCGTATCGACCCAGCCGCCGAAATAGCCTGCCGTCGTGCCGACGAGAAGGCCGATGGGCGTAGCGATGACGGCGACCAGCGCGACGACCAGCAGCGTCACGCGCGAGCCGTAGACGATGCGCGAAAAGATGTCGCGGGCCTGGTGGTCGGTGCCCATCCAGTGCTCGGCCGAGGGCGGCAGCAGGCGCTCGGTCCTGAGATCGCCGCCCGTGATCGGGTCGTAGGGGGCTATGAGGTCGGCAAGAAGAGCGACGAGGATCAGCGCAAGGACGATGCCGAGACCGACCATGGCGAGCTTGTTCGACTTGAGGCCCAGCCAGATCCGGTAGGCCTGGCCAAGCCGCGCCTGACGGCGCGAGGACGGCGTCTCGGACAGGAGCCAGTCGCGGGTCGTTGCCTCCGTCATGCGCGTCGCCTCACACGCGGATCGAGGACGTTGTAGAGAAGGTCGGAGAGCAGGTTCAGCCCGACGAAGATAACCCCGATGACCAGAGTGCCGCCGAGGACGGCGTTCATGTCGGCATTCTGGAGGCTGTTGGTCAGGTACTGGCCGAGCCCGGGCCAGGCGAAGACCGTCTCGGTCAGGACCGAGCCTTCAAGGAGGCCGGCATAGGAAAGCGCGACCACGGTCACCAGCGGCACGGCGGCATTGCGGAGCGCGTGGTTCCAGATGATCCGCCGCTCGGAGACGCCCTTGACGCGGGCGGTGGTGACATATTCCTGGCTCAGCTCGTGCAGCATGAAGCTGCGGGTCATGCGGCTGATATAGGCCATCGAGAAATATCCCAGGAGCGTCGCCGGCAGGATGATGTGCGAGAAGGCGTTGGCGAAGGCGGACCACTGGCCCTGCATGGCGCTGTCGATCAGAAGAAGACCGGTCACGCGCGAGACGTTGTATTCGTAGGCGATGTCGATGCGGCCCGGACCGCCGACCCAGCCGAGCTTGGCATAGAAGACCAGAAGGCCGAGGAGGCCGAGCCAGAAGATCGGGGCGGAATAGCCGACCAGGCCAAGAACGCGGACCAGCTGGTCGGTGAGTTTCCCCTGCCGGACCGCGGCGAGGACGCCGATGGGGATGCCGATCAGCGTGCCGATGATGATCGCGACGGTGGCAAGTTCCAGCGTCGCGGGAAAGACGCGGGCGATGTCCTCGGTGATCGGCTTCTTGGTCAGGAGCGATTCGCCGAAGTCGCCGGAGAAGACGTTGGTGAGGTAGAGCCAGAACTGCTCGGGCAGCGACTTGTCGAGGCCGAGTTCCAGATAGACCTTGTCGTAGGTCGACTGGCTTGCGCGGTCGCCGACCACGGCCAGCACCGGGTCCTGAGGCACGACGCGGCCGATGAGGAAGGTGACGAGGAGGAGGCCGAAGAAGGTGAAGCCGACCGAGAGGATCAGCTTCGCCGCCTTCCATCCCCAAGCGAGAAGGGCGCCGGAGCGCCCTTCTGCGGTGGTATCGGTCAGGCTCATTCCTTGGTGACGTGCCAGAACGAGTTGTCGTTGAACGACGGGCCGACGACGAAACCCTTCACGTTCGAACGCAGGCCGACGACCTCGATCTCCTGGAACATGATCACGAAGGGCGAGGTCTGCTGATGCTCGCGCTGGATCTCGCGGTACATCTCGGCCCGCTTCTGCGGATCACGCTCGAGCACCGCGGCATCCGCCGCGGCGGTCATCTCGGGGATGTCCCAGGCGTTGCGCCAGGCCAGCGGCTTGGAGGCCGCGTCGTCCGAGTTGTCAGGGTTGCGCGCGAAGGTGTCGGCGTTGGTGTGCGGGTCCTGGTAGTCCGGTCCCCAGCGGCCGATATAGATGTCGTGGTTGCGCGCGCGGTACTTGGTCAGCGTCTGCTGGCCGTCGCCGGGGATGATCTCGATCGTGATCCCGGCCTGCGCCATGGTCTGCTGGATGGCCTCGGCGATCGCGGTGATCTCGGGCGTGTTGCGGGTGTCCATCGTGACGGTGAAGCCGTCGGGCACGCCGGCCTCGGCCAGCAGTTCCTTGGCCTTGGCGACGTCGAGCGAGAACGGGGTCTCGTCGAGCGCGCCGAGGAAGCCGAGCGGCAGGAACGCCTCGTGCACCTGCACCCGGCCCTTCATGATCGTGTCGGCGATGGCCTGGTAGTCGACGAGGTATTTCATCGCCTGCCGGACCTGGGGCCGCGAGAGGAACTCGTTCTTCTGGCTGAGGCCGAGATAGTAGATCGAGCCCTTGGGGCCGGACATCAGCGTGATGTCGGCGTTGCCGTCGAGCGCGGTGATCTCCTCGGCACCGAGGTTGCGTGCGATGTCGATGTCACCCTGTTCGAGCAGCAGGCGCTGCGTCGCGCTTTCCGGGATGTGGCGGTAGATCACCCGCTCCATCGCTCCGGGCTCGCCCGGGCCGGTGAAGTTCGGGTTCTTCTCGAAGACGACGACCTCGTTGGCACGCCATTCGCGGATCACGTAGGGGCCTGAACCGGCATAGTTGGTCTTCAGCCAGTTGTAGCCCATGTCGCCGTCTTCCTCGTGCTCCATCACGAGCTTCTGGTCGACGATGAAGCCGACCGTGGCGGTCAGGCAGTAAAGGACCAGCGTCGGCGCATAGGCCTTGTCCGTCTCGATCTCGACCTCGTAGTCGCCGGTCTTGCGGATCATCTGATCGACGTTGTCGCCGGTGAAGCCGAACTGGGTCAGGATGAAGGCCGGCGACTTGTCGAGCTTGACCGCGCGGGTGAGCGAGAAGACCACGTCGTCGGCGGTGATCGGGTTGCCCGAGGCGAAGGTCATCCCCTCGCGGATCTTGAAGGTGAAGGTCTTGCCGTCGTCCGAGACGGTCCAGCTTTCGGCGACGACGCCGAAGATGTCCTCGACGTTGTTGACGTCGTAGCCGACGAGGCCGCGGTACGAGTTGCCGAGCATCTCGGACGCGGTGAATTCGAAGACTTCCGCCGGGTCGAGCGAGATCATGTCGTCGATCGACCAGGCCTGGATCAGCGTGTCGGGCGGCGTTTCCGCGGCGACGGCGAGGGGGGTGAGGGCGGTCGATACGGCGAGTGCGGCCGCGGCGAATGCCCGCGTTACGTGGTTCATGACTACCTCCGTTCTGGTCGGGGCGGGATCGCTCTGGATCGGCGAGGTGGCCCCGGACCGGAGGATTAGGTGCTTGGTTGACCGGCGAGTCAAGGCGTGGCGGTGACGCGATACGGGAAGTGCCTCAAGGTCAGGCGGTTGCTGCTCGCGGCCTTGCCGGTGGGCGTCCGGCGTGCCAGCCTCGGGCCGGAGGGGGAGTCATGGGACATTTCGGCGGGCCGGCTGCTGACGATCCCCGGTTCGACACGATTGCCGTGGTCGACTGGTCCGGCGGCAACCGCCAGAGGGCGTCGCCCAAGGCCGATGCGATCTGGACTTGCTTGGTGCGGGATGGCGTGGATGACG
>JBNLCA010000628.1:0-4822 GCA_050303575.1 Paracoccaceae bacterium | reverse complement strand
CGGCGGGGCACTTCCACCCCGGTCAGCTTCTCGATCGCCAGGCACCAGGCGTGCTCCTGGTTCATCGGCGCGACATAGTCGAGCCGGTCGAAATAGGGCAGGTTCTGCAGGTAGGTCCGGCTCTCCATCAGTTTCTCGGTGCCGCGGTGGAGCAGTCCGATATGCGGGTCGACCCGTTCGACGATCTCGCCGTCGAGTTCGAGCACCAGCCGCAGAACGCCGTGCGCGGCGGGGTGCTGGGGGCCGAAGTTGATGTTGAAGTTGCGGATGCGCTGTTCGCCGGTTTCGGCGTCGACCGAGCCGTCGTCGTACTCGTTGCGCCGGATGTCGCCGTCCATCTTGCGATCCTTCCTTCCGTCAGGCCGCGACCTCCACGCTTGCGCGCCACCGGTCGGGCACCGTCACGCCGGTCAAACCGGCCACGTAGTCGTACTGCGGCGCGAGCTTGCTGCCAAGGGCACCGCGCAGGGCGGGGTCGAGCGCGCCCTCGCGACCAGCGTTTACCCTGCGGGCGGCGTCGGGCGCAACATGGGACAGGCCCAGAAAACGGTTCAGCGCGCGGATTTGAGGCGCCTCGGTGAGGGTCTCATGGAACCCGACATGAACCGCGTCGCGGCCGACGGCGCGGATCAGCCGCGAGAGCGTGCCGGCATAGTCGCCGTATGCGCCGGCTTCGCCCGAGCGCTTCGCGTCGCCCCTGAGGAAGGCGCGGGCGAAGGTTTCGGGAGGAATCAGGCGATTCTGCCGTTTCTCGGCCACCTTCGAGAGCATCCGGCAGTGCGACCAGAGCCGGTCGACCGGGTCGCGCATCAGGAAGACGAAGCGCGGCACCTTCGCCTGCCGGGCCATCCGCTCGAACCCGCGTTCGTCGAGGAAGGCATATTTCGGGGTTATGTCGGCACACATCCGGGCGCCGGGCCTGCGGTCCATCCTGAGCGTGACGTAGGCGCGGTAGTCGGCATCCGTCGCGCCGGGCCGGTCGAGATAATCGAACCACTCGAAGAGCGCGCGGGCCCTGCGGGCGCGGTCCATGGCCCTTGCCCCGCTGTCCGGACCTGCCGGAAGCGACACGGCGCGCACGAGGTGGCGGCGGAAGTCGCGGGCATGGGCGTCGTCGGCGCCGGGGGTGCGGCAGAACCAGAAAAGTTCCTTCAGCGAGCGGATGTGGCATTCAGGGTGGCCCGCGTAATAGTCGTGCAGCCACGAGGTGCCCGACTTCGCCGCGCCGATGCCGTAGAAGATGTCGATCTGGTCCGTCATGCGCTTGGCTCCACTTCGGGAGCAGGCTTAGCGGAGGATGGTTAACGGACAGTCTTCGGATGTGACCCGGCCCGTGTAGGTCGCGCCCTCTCCCGCGCCGGACGTCCTACTTCGCCGGCTCTTTCTTCTCGTCGCCGGGCAGGATGTAGTGGGCGCCTTCCCAAGGCGACATGAAGTCGAACTGGCGGTATTCCTGGACCAGCTTGACGGGCTCGTAGACGACACGCTTCAGCGCCTCGTCATAGCGGACCTCGGTGTAGCCGGTGGTCGGGAAGTCCTTCCTGAGCGGGTGGCCGCGGAAGCCGTAGTCGGTAAGGATGCGGCGCAGGTCCGGATGGCCCGAGAAGAGGATCCCGAACATGTCGAAGACCTCGCGCTCGAACCAGTTCGCGCTGGGGTGGACCGGGGTGATCGACGGCACCATCTCGTCCTCGCGCACGGCGGCTTTCACCCGGATGCGCTGGTTCTGGTACATCGACAGGAAATGGTAGACGACGTCGAACCGCTCGGGCCGCTCGGGGTGGTCGACGGCAGTGATGTCCACGAGCGTCGAGAACTTGCAGGTGCCGTCCGAGCGCAGGAACTCGACGAAGGTGACCAGCGCGGCGGGCGGTACCGTGACCGTCAGCTCGCCGTTGGCGACGGACCAAGAAAGGACTGCGTCGGGGCGCTTGAGTTCGATGTGGGTGCCGAGTTCTTCCATTCCTGTCACCTCACGATCGTGCCGGTGCGGCGGACCTTGCGCTGGAGCTGGAGGAGGCCGTAGAGCAGCGCCTCGGCGGTCGGCGGGCAGCCGGGGACATAGATGTCCACGGGCACGATGCGGTCGCAGCCGCGCACCACCGAATAGCTGTAATGGTAGTAGCCGCCGCCGTTGGCGCAGGAGCCCATCGAGATCACGTAGCGCGGCTCGGGCATCTGGTCGTAGACCTTGCGCAGCGCCGGGGCCATCTTGTTGGTCAGCGTGCCGGCGACGATCATCACGTCCGACTGGCGCGGCGAGGCGCGGGGCGCGATGCCGAAGCGCTCGGCGTCGTAGCGCGGCATCGAGGTATGCATCATCTCGACCGCGCAGCAGGCAAGGCCGAACGTCATCCAGTGCAGCGAGCCGGTGCGCGCCCAGTTGATGATGTCCTCGGTCGAGGTGAGGATGAAGCCCTTGTCCTGAAGCTCGCGGTTCAGCGCCTGGGTGGCGGCCTCGGACGGGACCGGGATCGCCGACATGTCCGAAGGACCGGATTTCACGCGGTCGGACTGCTCGCCCATTCCCTGCACCTCGGTCACGAGAGGCTTTTCCTCGGTCACTGCCATTCCATCGCCCCCTTGCGCCATTCGTAGGCGAAGCCCACCGTCAGGACGGCGAGGAACGCCATCATCGACCAGAAGGCGACCATCGACATGTCTCCGAAGGCGACCGCCCAGGGGAACAGGAAGGCGATCTCGAGGTCGAAGATGATGAAGAGGATCGAGACAAGGTAGAAGCGCACGTCGAACTTCATCCGGGCGTCGTCGAAGGCGTTGAACCCGCATTCGTAGGCCGAGACCTTCTCGGGATCCGGGTTGCGGACCGCAAGCACCACGGCGGCAAGGATGAGGACGAGGCCGAGCCCGATGGCCAGCGCCAGAAAGACCAGAATCGGCAGGTATTCCCTGAGAAGCGCGTCCAACGGTAGCTCCTTCCGCGCCCGCGCGGCGCTTTGTGGCTTGGCTGTGGTTTAGCCCCGGCGCCGGCCATGGTCAACCAAGCGCGACGGCGGGCGGAGCGCTCAGACCTTCATGCCGCGGGTCAGGAAATCGGGGACGTGATCGCCGAGGCCGACGACCGGCGGATCGTCGCGCCGGTTGTCGCGATCGCGGCCGCCGCGATCCTTGCGGCGTTCCTGCCCGCGCTCGGACGAACGCGCCGGTTCCCTTGGTGCGGCCTCCCTGGGCGCTGCCGGGGCTTCGTCCCGGGCGGCCTTGTCCTCGCGCGGGGCGTCCTCGCGCGGGGTGTCCTTTTCACCACGGTCCCTGCGCGCCTCGGACTTGCGCCCGCCACGCTCGCGGCGGCGCTCTTCGCGCGGCTCGTCGTCAGACGGACCGGACACCGTCACGCCGGGCGCCTCGATGCGCGGGATCTGCGTCTTGATCAGACCCTCGATGGCCGAGAGATACTTGTCGTCGGCGGTCACCGCGATGGTGATCGCCGTGCCCTCGCGCCCGGCCCTGCCGGTGCGGCCGATGCGGTGGACGTAATCCTCGGCATGGCTGGGCACGTCGAAGTTGAAGACGTGGCTGACATTGGGGATGTCGAGGCCGCGCGCGGCGACGTCGGACGCGATGAGGAACCGCAGCGTCCCGTCTCGGAATCCGTCGAGCGTGCGCGTGCGCTGGCTCTGGTCAAGGTCGCCGTGGATGGGCGCGGCGTCATAGCCATGCTTCTTGAGCGACTTCGCGACCACGTCGACCTCGGTCTTGCGGTTGCAGAAGATGATGGCGTTCTTCAGCGCCTCGCCCTCGGCGTCGATGATCGCGCGCAAAACGCCGCGCTTTTCCTTGGCGGCGGTGTCGCGGCGCGCCGGGCGGAACTGGACGAGGCCCTGCTTGATCGTCTCGGAGGCCGTCGCCTGACGGGCGACCTCGATCCGGGCCGGATTCGACAGGAAGGTATTGGTGATCCGCTCGATCTCGGGCGCCATGGTGGCCGAGTAGAACATCGTCTGCCGGGTGAAGGGCGTCAGCGAGAAGATCCGCTCGATATCCGGGATGAAGCCCATGTCGAGCATCCGGTCGGCCTCGTCGACCACCATGATCTGGACGCCGGTGAGCAGGAGCTTGCCGCGTTCGAAATGGTCGAGCAGCCGGCCTGGCGTCGCGATCAGGACGTCGACGCCCTTGTCGATCAGCAGATCCTGCTCCTTGAAGCTGACCCCGCCGATGAGGAGCGCCTTCGTCAGCTTGGTGTGCTTTGCGTAAATGTCGAAGTTCTCGGCCACCTGCGCGGCGAGTTCGCGCGTCGGCGCAAGCACCAGCGACCGCGGCATACGCGCCCGCGCCCTGCCCTTCGACAGGAGGGTGATCATCGGCAGCGTGAAACTGGCGGTCTTGCCGGTTCCGGTCTGGGCGATACCCAGGACGTCGCGGCCTTCCAGGGCGTGGGGAATGGCCCCCGCCTGGATCGGGGTGGGGGTGGTGTAGCCCGCTTCCTCAATGGCCTTGAGGACCCGGGGATCGAGGTTCAGATCCGAGAATTTGGTCATGTGCGTCCTTGATGGGCGGTATCGGACCGCCCGTGTTCAGGGACGCGAGGCTTCGGCGTCCCGCCGGCTGCCTGCCGAACGCAGGCGTCGTGCTGCTACTGCAAATCGGGAAGTGCGTCAAGGAAAGGTCCAGATTTGGTCACCGAGAAACCCGGCACCCAACATTCTTTTTCCACGACGCGGGTTATAGTCGATTCTCGTAAAGGTTGAAGGAGTAGGTTGATGATTGCCCTCAAGTCCCAGTCGATCTCGGGTGCAACTCCGGTCGCGGCCAAGATGGCCGACGACGACATCCCGGTGAGCCTGCGCTGGATGGAAGTGCG
>JBNLCA010000627.1:0-9277 GCA_050303575.1 Paracoccaceae bacterium | reverse complement strand
TTGCCGCTCTCGTCGGTCGGAATGCCCGCCGCCTCGATCCACGGCTTCGAAAGCGCGATGTACCACGCCGCGCCGGCCGCGAAGCAGCCGGCGGCGGCAAGAATGACCTTCAGGATTTCCATGCGTTGCCCCTCCCTTTGGCAGCGAGTATGGCGAAGGCCAGGGCTCCTCGCCAGCGTTTGCGCGGGTCATTTCTTCAGGCAGACTGTCCCGCCGGTCGTTGCGAATGAAGGCGCACCTGCGCATCCGCACCTTTGCCCTTGCACTGAAACAGGTCCGGATGGTCGCTGAAATAGTCGACCCACTTCGCGCGACCGCAATCCTTGCGGACAATCTTGGGCGAGCCCTGCGAGAGCCGCGTGCCCAAGAGCTGCACCTTCATCCAGCCAAGTTCATCGCCGTGCTTTGCGAGCACCTCGATAACCGCCTGTTTGACGTGATCGTTGGCCTGCGGCCTCTGCTTCGAGTTCGCTGATGCGGGTTTGGCGGGTGTCGATTTGGCAATCTCAGCCTCGGCGCCGTCGGGCTTTGCAACCACGTCATAGACAAGGAACGACTTCCTCAGGCGCGCCGTCGCCTTCTTCTCGACGATCCCGAAGACCGGAAAGCCAAGCTCGGCCAGGTGATGGACCAGGTGCGCGAGGCCAGTGTCGGAGGAGGCGAGGACGAAGGCGTCCGTACGGCCGGTATAGGCGGCCTCCATCGCCTCGATCGTCAGACGGATGTCGGCCGAGTCCTTCTCCTGAAAGGAATGGATCGCCCGGTAGCTGGGCGCGGCTTCCCACGCCTTCATTGCGGGCGAGGTCATGTCGCCGAACACGCATCGCATCACCAGCGTGCCGCGCGAACCGGCCAAGGCGAGAATGCGCCCAGCCAGGGCGGGCGAGATGTTCTCGCCATCGACGAAAAGCGCGACGCGCCGGGTGCTGACGCCCGCAGCACCGTCAGTCAGGACCGAGGAATCCTCCAAATGCAATCCTCCCGTTCAATGCCGGGAAGGCTGCCACGGAAGCGCCGCAAGATCGAGATGTCTCAGTCCACCCGGCGCACAAACAGATGGTTCCCCTCGCGCTTGGTCTCGAACCGCTTCAGCGTCTCGATCAGGTCGAGAAGCTTGCGTTTGCCGTAGGTGCGCGGGTCGAAGTCGGGGTTGTCGGCGGCGATGGTCTGGCCGACACGGCCGAGCGGGTACCACTCGCCGTCCTGGTCGATCTTGTCCATCGCGTTCAGGATCAGCTGGATCGCGTTGGTCGGCGGCTGCTTGCCCGAGGTCTTCGCGCGGCCGGGCTTGGCCGGTTCGTCATCCTCGACGATGTTCTCGATCAGGATGAAGCGGTTGCAGACGTTCCTCAGACTTTCCGGCGCCTTCGCCTCGCCGATGCCGATGACGTCCAGCCCCTGTTCGCGGATGCGGTTCGCGAGCGCGGTGAAGTCGCTGTCGGACGAGACCAGCACGAAGCCGTCGAAGCGGCCGGTGTGGAGGATGTCCATCGCATCGATCACGAGCCCGATATCCGAGGCGTTCTTGCCGACAGTGTTGGCGCTTTCCTGGTGCGCGACGAGGCCGAGCGCGCGGACCTCCTTGGTCCACTTCTCCAGCCGCCCGGACGACCAGTCGCCATAGACGCGGCGAAGAGCCGGCTCGCCGAAGGTGGTGATCTCCTTCAGGATCGGCCCGGCGAACTTGGCGGGGATGTTGTCGGCGTCGATCAGGACGGCGAGCAGTGAAGTATCGGTGCGCGCCATCAGTCGGGCCGTCTCGTTCTGGGCATTGTCTGTCCTCCGTCGCGCCACTCTCGCCCGGATCGGGCCCGGACGCCAGCGGAGGTTGGACCCCGCCCCTCGGCGGGGTCCGAAGCGGCTACTGAAGCGTCGCCATCAACTCGTCGATCGCCTTGCAGGCCTCGGCCGGGGTCGAGACCATGGTCGACTGGATCTCGGTCGCCTTGGTGGTGAATTCCTGGAGCTTTGCGGGATCCGAGGCGCCGACTTCCTGCACCTTGGCCATCAGGGCAGTCATCTTGGTCTGTGCGACCTCTGACGTGCATTCCTCCTCTCCGCAGGCAGCCAGGGAAAGGCAGGCGGCGGTGACAAGAACGAGAGTCCGGGTAAGCATTTGTCCCTCACGATGGAGAAACCCGCTCAATTGCGGGCAGCTTCCAGCTACTCCCGGCAGTGGCGTCCCGCTAGTGGGGTGAAAATGGCGCGGCAGACTTCCGCCGGGTCAATGCGCCGATGCTCCACCGTCGGGCGCTGTTATCGGGGATCCATGGGTAAGGTCGCCGACTAGCCGAGCGGGGCATCAAATCCGTCGCAGTCGGCCTCGTTTATGCGGCGGGCAAGGTCTTGCATGTCCTCGACCGTGAAGGCGCCGGTGATCTGGCCCCGACCAGCGTAGATCGCCTCAAGGATGACCGGGGAGGCAAGGACCTCGTCGCAGACCACGATCTCGACCGCCTTGCCGATATTCGCGGCCGTCATCTCTCCAAAGGCCTTCGCCTGGTTCGGTGCCATGGCGAAGGCGAGCGCCGGGTTGCCGTTGTAGTCGGTGGTCGCCTCCGCCTTGACTGCCTCCGGGGACAGGGCAATCGTTCCGGTCTCCGCCCTGATCTCGAGCGCTGCCTCGCCGGCATGGGCCGGCGAGACGAGCGCCGCCACGATCAACGCGACGCGGCCGATCACTTCAGATCGTCGATCGACGAGATGACCTTGCCCAGAAGCCCGTAATCGATGGCTTCCTGCGTGTTCAGCCAGAAGTCGCGGTGCGTGTCCTCGGCGATCTTCTCGGGGGTCTGTCCGGTTGCCTCGGCGAAAAGCTTGTGGAAGCGGGCGCGCATGATCTCGATCTGTCGGGCCTGGATCGACATGTCGGACGAGGTGCCGCCGATGCCGCCCGAGGGTTCGTGCAGCAAAAACCGCGTGTTCGGCAGGCAGTAGCGGTTCTCCTTCGCCGCCGCGACGAAGATCAGAGCGCCGGCCGAGGCGACCCAGCCCGAGCCGATGGTGCGCACGGTCGGCCGGATGAACTTGACCATGTCGTGGACCATGTCGCCCGATTCCACGTGGCCGCCCGGCGACGAGATATAGAGGTTGATCGGATCGTCGCTCTCCTGGGCCAGCGCCAGAAGATGCGTCGAGGCCCTTTCGGCCACCTTGTTGTTGATCTCGCCCGTGATGATGATGCTGCGGGTCTTGAAGAAGAGCTGGGCGATCTGGCCGCCGGGGCCGTCCTTCTTGTCCTCGTTCTTGTCGGAGTCGTCGTCTTTGAGCGTGATCTGCATGGGAATTTCCTCATTGGGCCGGGCGATGGCCCTGGGCGGGGACATCGCGCGGTCCGGGCCGGTCGCGACACTGCGTGCCGGACGCCGAACTGTCAATTGCCACATTTCTTTCCAATTGGTTAACTTATTGGTTGCGCTACCATTATGTTTACAACTCGACGTTGTGAAGCTAGCGTTAACTCCGTAATCCAGATTCGGGGTGTGGTGGGCGTGCCCCGGTCTGCGAGGACGAGTAACGTAATTCGGCTTCGTTTATTGGCATGTATGACGAGTGGCCCGCTCCCGAAAGAGTTTTTGAAGCGCTCCGCGCGAGCGTCGGGACATCCCCTCAGAGCAACGGAAGACTGCATCACGGCCCCAGGGCCGCGAGCAAACGTCACGGGTAGATTCGGGAAGATCGCAAGTTGCCCCTCGTGCTCCGCCAGCCAGACGAAACCGGGAACGCCATTGGTTTAGGAGACACAATGCAACATTCACAGGTTCCCAGCATCGAGGATGCCACGCCCATTACCCATGTTCCTGAAACGATCGCACCCTACGTCCCCACGAAGGAAATCCTTATCGAGGCGCTGGACGACGACCTGATCTGCTCGGCGCTCTATAAGCTACAGGACAGGGCGCCCCTGGTCTTCGACAAGACCTTCTTCGAAGGCTACCGCAAGATGTCTCTGGCGCGGCTGCATGCCCGCGACGGCCACGACCGGGTGATCTGGGTTCATCCCAAGCTGCTCTCGACGCTTCTGCACATCTGCTCGAAGAGCGACCGGACCGCCGAGCAGTTCCTCGACCGGATGAAGGCGGGCCAGACCCGCGGCGTGCTCGAGCATCTTCTTCAGTCCGAAAGCCTTGGCCCGCGTGGCAAGGAGCTGGGCGCGACGCCCCTGACCTCGTACCTGGAAAGCATCCCGACGACACTGGCCCCGCAGCTGCGCGACTTCGCCCGCATCGAGAAGTTCCGCCAGGAGATCGAGGAGCTCGAGCCGGCGTCGATGCCGCTGGATGACGCGTTCGACACGCTGGTCCGGCTGGCCGAGGGCTACAAGCTCGACACCGCCGCCGCCTCGAACATCGCGGCGATCGCGCGCGGCGTCCTGCCGGTGCGGCAGAATTACTGGGATGCCGACTACGAGACGCGGCTGATCTACGCGATGGCGACGCTTGTCGATCCAGACAGGATCGAGCGTCCGACGCCCGAGCGGGTCGAGGAGGCGCTGGTCGCGCTCAAGGCCGAGCGCCTGGGCCGGATCGCCGGTGTCCTGCCGATGATGCCCTTCCCGCCGACGGACACGCTGATCTCCGAGCTGGCGCACGCCTTCCGCGACATCGCATCAGGCAAGTCCCGGCGCAGCTCGATCATGGCCGAGGTCGAGCAGCTCGACGCACGCTTCACGCAGGTCGCGGACGAGACGGCGCTGACCATGCTCCTGCAGGACGGCGCGCGGACACGGCACATCCCGGACGAGAAGATCGCTGGCGCGCTGCAAAGCCTGATCGGCACCTCGGCCTTCCTGCGCGAGACCATCTCGTACAGCGAGATGCCGGGCCTGATGACGCTGGGCCAGCGCATCCTCGGCGCGCGCGGGATCGACACGCGGATCACCTCGGAAGGCTGCCGGCTCCACGCCGAGCGCACGGTCAAGCGCGACTGGCTGTCGCGCGCCAGCCGGGTTCGCCGGGTCCGCCGCTACGGCGAGCCGGCCGGCAAGCGGTCGGCCTGAGGACGAAACTGCCGGAGAGGGCGCGGGTCGCCGTGGACCGCAAGGTCCCGGCGACTTGCCCTTTTCTAGGAAGGGGCAGGCTGTTATCCGATAACCTTGATTCCGTCCCCACCTGAGGTGCAGGATCGCGCCACTGACCTGAAGGTGCATGTTCATGAAGCTTGTGATCGCCGCAGCCGCCTTGCTGGCCCTGACGGCCTGCGTCCCGACCGAACCGACCGAGCCCCAGCAGCCCGGCGATCTCCTGACCGACGATCCCGGCACCGTGCTGGTCGAGCGCGAGCCTGATCTGTGCCATGCGGCCGACTACCAGGTCTATGTCGGCCAGCCGGGCTCGATCGTGTCGACGCTGGGCATCACCCGCACCTACCGGGTCATCGGCTACGGCCAGATCTTCACCCAGGAATACAACGCCGGCCGGCTGAACTTCCGGCTGAATCCGTCGGGCCAGATCGTCGTGGTCGACTGCGGATGATGCGCGCGGGTGCCCTTGGTGCCGTGCTTGTTCTGGCCGGGTGCCAGATCAACGTCGATGTGCCTGGCCCCTACATCTACCCGACGCCGCCAGACCCATATGACACCTGCGGCGCCGGCCGCTTCCAGGGACTCGTCGGTCTTTCGGCGTCGGAACTCGCTTCGATCCGCCTGCAGTATCCGATGCGAATTGTCCGCGTGCCTTCGTCGGGTCCGCCGGTCTTCGCCTCTGGCGGCGACGGCGACAGGGTGACCGTCGCCCTTGATTCCACCGACACGGTCGTCGCGGTCTACTGCAGCTGACCCTGCCTCGAGCTCGGGAGAGGTATTGATCCGGTTTCTCCTTGCATTCCTCCTTGCTGGGGCCGCTGCGGGGGCGGAGGAGAGCTATCCTCCCACGATCCGCGAGATGCTGGATAATGCCGCGAACATTTGCGGCGGGCCGCTGACCATTGCGCCACATGGCGTGAGGCACGTGGATCTGGACGGGGACGGCGTGCTGGACTGGCTTGTTGACGAAAGCGGTGTCGGCTGCTCGGTGCGGGCGGACCTGTGCGGCCCCGCCGGCTGCGGCCTTCATACGGTGATAGATGGCCGTGTCGGCCTCGTGATCCTGTTTCCGGACTGGGAGATGGTCGAACTGGACGGCCGGCCGCTTCTGCGAGACCCCGACTTTCCTGAAAACACAGGCTTTCTCTGGGACCGCGCGTCCGGAACGTGGATGTCCCACGGCCTCTGATCCCGGACTCGACTCGCGCGGACCCGGGCTGGTAACGTGAACAAACAAAGAACAAAGACGTCCCCGATTCCATGCCCGGCCGCCGGATTCTCTCTCTCTGGTTTCCCCGCCTCGCCGCCGAGCGCTACCTGCGCCTGGCGCCGATCCTGGGCGAGCATCCGTTCGCCGTGGTCGGCGAGGAGGCGAACCAGCAGATCCTGACCTCGCTTTCCCAGCCGGCCGAGGCGGCGGGGCTGCGGCTCGGCCAGGGACTGAGGGATGCCACCGCCACCTGCCCGCAACTGGTGACGCGCGAGGCGAAGCCGGAACTCGACGCGCTGTTCCTGTCGGCCCTGCGCCGCCGCGCCGGCCGCTTCAGCCCCTGGGTCGGCGAGAGCCCGCCCGACGGTCTCGTCATCGACATCACCGGCGTCGCGCATCTGTTCGGCAGCGAGGAGCGGCTGAGGCAGGAGGCCGAGGAAGAGGCCCGCGCCATCGGGCTGAGCGTGCAGTCGGCCATCGCCGACACCGTGGGCGGCGCCTGGGCGCTCTGCCGCTTTTCCGGCCGCGACCCGGTGCCCGACATCCAGGGCGACGCCATCGATCAGGAAGCCCGCGCCACTCGCTCGCGCGCCGCCAAGAAGCGCCGGTGGGAGAAGGGCGGCACCGCTCCCGCCGTCCCCCGTCCCGACGCGCCGCCGGTGAGGATCGCCGAGCCGGGGCGAAACTGGGTGGCGCTAGCGCCCTTGCCCATCGCCGCGCTGCGCGTGCCGGAGAAGATCGTCTCGAGCTTGGCCCGCGTCGGCCTCCGCCGCATCGGCGACCTGATCGACATGCCGCGCGCGCCCCTTGCCCGGCGCTACGGCCGCGGCCTCGTCGAACGGCTGGAACAGGCGCTGGGCGGACGGCCGGAACCGGTCTCGCCCGTCGCGCCGGACAACAGCTTCGCGGTGCGGCTGACGCTTCCCGACCCGATCGGGCTCGAGGCCGATATCCTCGCCGCCATCGACCGGCTTCTGCCGCGCCTGTGCGAGGCGCTCGCCCGCACCGGACGCGGCGCCCGCCGGGTCCGGCTCGAGGCGCACCGCGCCGACCACGGACTCTCGCGGATCGAGATCGGCCTGGCCCGTGCCTCGGCCGAGGCCGAGCGGATCCGCCCGCTTTTGCAGATGAAGCTCGGCGAGATCGAGGCCGGCTTCGGCATCGACGTCGTCCGCCTTGTCGCCAGCCAGACCGAGCCGGTCACCGTGCGCCAGGTCTCGGGTTTCACCGACCCGGCGGAAGCAACCGCACTCGACGACCTGATCGGGCGGCTCGGCTCGCGCCTCGGGCTCGAGGCGGTGACCCGCCTGGTGCCGGCCGAAAGCAACATCCCCGAGAAAACCGCGACCGAGCTCTCCGCCGCCTGGTCCGAGCCGGCGGCGGA
Source organism: Paracoccaceae bacterium (assembly GCA_050303575.1). Taxonomy (GTDB): domain Bacteria; phylum Pseudomonadota; class Alphaproteobacteria; order Rhodobacterales; family Rhodobacteraceae; genus JBNLCA01. The sequence continues at coordinate 1,660 of JBNLCA010000627.1, read as the reverse complement.
CTGGCCGACACCGCGCCGCCCGCGGCCGCTGATCCTTTTCCGGCCCGAGCCGGTCAGCGCCCCGGTCACTCCCGCCGTCCCCGCGCGCATCCGCTGGCGGCGGCGCGCGCTCGACGTGGCCTCGGCCACCGGGCCCGAGCGGATCGCGCCCGAATGGTGGCTCGACGATCCCGACTGGCGCACCGGCACGCGCGACTACTGGCGGGTCGAGATGACCACGGGCGAGCGGCTGTGGCTGTGCTATGCCCACGGCGGCGCGCTGTCGCCCGGCTGGTTCTGCCACGGCATCTTCGCCTGAAGCACCTTCGGGCCAACACGAGGCTTGACGCCAAGGGCCTCAGGGTCTATCAGCCCACCCGAATTCCGGGCGCTGCTCCTCGCGGCGCCCCTTTACGTTACCGAATCGAAGGAAAAAGCGATGTCGCGCGTCTGCGAACTCACCGGCAAGGGCCCGATGTCCGGCAACAACGTCAGCCACGCCAACAACAAGACCCGCCGCCGGTTCCTGCCGAACCTGAACGAGGTCACGCTGATCTCGGACACGCTGGGCGAATCGTTCAAGCTGCGCGTCTCGGCCGCCGGCATCCGCTCGGTCGACCATCGCGGCGGGCTTGACGCATACCTCGCCAAGGCGAAGGACGAGCAGCTCTCGGCCAAGGCGCTGAAGATCAAGAAGGCCATCGCCAAGAAGGCCGCCGCCGCCTGATAAGGCCCACGGGCTTCAGGGCAGCGCCGCCTGAACGAACCCCGCCCCGGGCGGGGTTTTTCTTTGGGCGGATCGCGCCCGTTTCGATGGCGCCGCGCGGGTCCTACTCCAGAGGGCGCAGATGCCAGACGCTCTCGCGCACATCCTTGACGCCGCCGATACTGCCCCGCGCCGACCCTTCTGACAGACGCTCAATCCGGTAGTGCCCGCCATAGAGCCGCGCCAGTTCGTCAGCGTCCACCGAGAAGGGCGGGCCATCCCGCAGCGACTGGTCGTAGCTGAGGCAGATGACCAGCTGAGGCGTGCCGCCGGCGAGCGACCTGACGTGCTCGGCGTAGCGTGCCCGCATCTCGGCCGGAAGCGCGATCAGCGCCGCCCGGTCATAGACCGCATCCACCGCACCGAGCCGGCCCGGCGTCATCTCGAAGAAGTCACCGGCGAAGATCTCGATCCCCGGCGCCGCGAACCGCTCGAGCGGGCCGGCCTGCGCCACCTCGGGCACGAGGCCCGTCTCGTCGAAGAACTGGCTGACCGCGAGGCGGCTCAGCTCGACCCCGACAACCCTCAGCCCCTGCGCCAGAAGATAGGTCATGTCGCGTGACTTGCCGCAGAGCGGGACAAGGACCCGCGCGCCCGGCTCAAGCCCGAGCGCCGGCAGGAACTCGGGCAGCCGGGCATTGCCGCCGGCCTCGTGAAAGCCGATCTGACCTGCCTGCCAGCGCTCGTGCCAGAAACTTGCGTCCATTGAGCGACTCCTTCCCGGGCCGGCATCTGGCCACAGCCGTGAGGAAGCTGCAATCTGGCGTGGGGTGGTCTAAGCTCGGCTCGCCGTCACAGCGCGAGGGACCGACCGATGTACGTCGCCGGACTTGTCATCCCGGTTCCCGAAGCGAACCGCGACGCCTATCTGGACTGGGCCGAACGAAGCGCCGCACTGCTGAGGGAGTACGGCTG
>JBNLCA010000626.1:0-9067 GCA_050303575.1 Paracoccaceae bacterium | reverse complement strand
GGAGGCGGATGCGCTGGGCTACACGGTGGCGCTGGGCCTGCCGGCGCTGAGGGCGCGGATTGCGCGGCTTTACGCCGACTGGTACGGCGTCGATCTCGATCCCGCGCGGGTGATCGTCACGGCCGGCTCCTCGGGGGCCTTCCTTCTCGCCTTCACCGCCCTCTTCGACGCGGGCGACCGGGTCGCGCTCGGCGCACCGGGCTATCCGTCCTATCGCCAGATCCTGCGCGCCCTGTCGCTTGAGGCGGTGGATATCGAGACGCGGGCCGAGGCGCGCTATCAGCCCGAGCCCGACCAGGTGGCGGCGGCCCGTGACCTCGCGGGTCTGATCGTCGCCTCACCAGCGAACCCGTCCGGCACGATGCTCAGCCGCGAGGCGATGGCGGGTCTGATCGCGGCCACGCACGAACGCGGCGCGGCCTTCGTCTCGGACGAGATCTACCACGGGCTCCATTACGAGCGCCCCGCCGTCACCGCGCTCGAAATCTCGGACGACGTTGTCGTCATCAACTCGTTCTCGAAATACTTCTAGATGACCGGCTGGCGGATCGGCTGGATGGTAGTGCACGAGGACATGATCCGCACCGTCGAGCGGCTGGCGCAGAACATGTTCATCTGCCCGCCGCACGCCAGCCAGGTGGCGGCGCTTGGCGCGCTCGACGCAGTGCAGGAGCTGGAAGCCAACCGTGCCGTCTATGCCGAAAACCGGCGGCTGATGCTGGAGGGGCTGCCGAAGGCGGGGATCACCAAGATCGCGCCGCCGGACGGGGCCTTCTACATCTATGCGGACGTCGCGGACCTGACGGACGACAGCCTGACATTCGCGCGCGAGATCCTCGACCATGCCGGCGTCGCGGTGACGCCGGGTCTCGACTTCGATCCCGGCCGAGGGCGGCACACGCTGCGGTTCTCCTATGCCCGCTCGACCGCGGATATCGCCGAGGGGCTGAGGCGGCTTCAGGACTGGCTGATGCGGCGTTAGTGTGTGCCCTTGGACTTCGATACCGCGGACAGCAGGTCCATCAGCGCCAGAAGGACGCCGGAGACGATGAAGGTCAGGTGGATGGTGATCATCCAGAAGATCTTGTCCGAGGAATAGTGGTCCACATCCATGAAGACCTTCAGCAGATGAATGCCCGAGATCGCCACGATTGAGGCGATCAGCTTCAGCTTGAGCCCCGAGAAGTCGACCGAGCCCTGCCATTCCGGGCGGTCCACGTGGTCGGTCAGGTCCATCTTCGAGACGAAGTTTTCATAACCCGCGAAGATGATGATGAGGAGCAGGTTGCCCGCCAGCGACAGATCGATCAGCGCCAGCGTGCCCAGGACCGCCTCGTCAAGCGTGATGAAGGGCAGGTGCGAAGCAAAGCGCGCCAGTTCCATGAAGAAGGTCCAGACCAGGATCAGGAGGGCAAGGACCAGCCCGCCGTACATCGGCGCCAGAAGCCAGCGGCTGCGAAAAAGGGATTTCTCGAATAGATCTTCCATACTCGTCTCCAAAAAGCGCGGTCGTTACCGTAACCGGAAAGAAAATGCCGGACGACATTTGCCCTGTCGTCAGTTCCACGCCGTCACAAGAGCTATTTGGCGTAATGTGTGATGCATGCGCTACGCGGGGCCGGGACTGGTTCTGCCTCTGGACGGGCTTCGGGCGCGGCGCCGGCAAGCGGTTTGAGCCTTTTTCAAAAAGGCCTTCGTCGTCCTCAAGATAGGAATTGCGAAAAAAACGGGCGCGGAGCAACCTGAGCGGACGGGCGCCGCCAGATGCGCCTTTGACGGGGAGTGTCATGATGAGGACAAAATTGAGAGCTTGCACGGCGCTGACGATGTCGCTGGCGCTGACGGCGCAGGCGGCCTGGGCCGACATGCTGACCGAGCTCGGCGCCGGTGAAGGTGAAGTCTCGATCGTTGCCTGGCCGGGCTATATCGAGCGCGGCGAGACCGATGCCGCCTTCGACTGGGTGACCAAGTTCGAGGAGGCGACCGGCTGCGCGGTCAGCGTGAAGACCGCGAACACCTCGGACGAGATGGTCGCGCTGATGAACGAGGGCGGGTTCGACCTGGTTACGGCCTCGGGCGACGCCTCGCTCAGGTTGGTCGCGGGCGAACGGGTCCAGCCGGTGAACGTCGACCTGATCCCCTCGTGGTCCACGGTCGATGACCGGCTGAAGGATGCGCCCTGGCACACGGTCGACGGCACGCATTACGGCGTTCCCTACATGTGGGGGCCGAACGTCCTGATGTACAATACCGAGGTCTTCCCCGAGCCGCCGACCTCGTGGAACGTGGTCTTCGAGGAGATGAACCTGCCCGACGGCCAGCCGAACAAGGGCCGGGTCCAGGCCTATGACGGGCCGATCCACATCGCTGATGCCGCGCAGTACCTGATGGCGCACAAGCCCGAGCTGGGCATCACCTCGCCCTACGAGCTGAACGAGGACCAGTACAAGGCGGCGCTCGATCTTCTGCGCGTGCAGCGCACGCTGGTCAGCCGCTACTGGCACGACGCCTTCATCCAGATGGACGACTTCAAGAACGAGGGCGTCGTCGCCTCGGGCTCGTGGCCGTTCCAGGTGAACCTGCTGAAGGGCGAGGGGCTGCCGATCGCGTCGGTGATCCCCGAGGAGGGCGCCACCGGCTGGGCCGACACCACGATGATGCATGTCGATGCCGCGCATCCGAACTGCGCCTACATGTGGATGGAGCATACGCTGTCGTCTAACCTGCAGTCCGACCTTTCGGTCTGGTTCGGCGCGAACCCCTCGGTTCCCGCCGCCTGCACCGACGGGCGCGGCATGCAGACGGCCGAGGGCTGCACCGCAAACGGGCTCGACGATTTCGACAAGATCCGCTTCTGGACCACGCCGGTTTCGTCCTGCCCGCAGGGCGACTGCGTGCCGTACTACCGTTGGGTGTCGGACTATATCGGCGTGATTGGCGGACGCTGAGCGCCGCAAGAGGTGAGGGCTCCGGCACCGGCCGGGGCCTTTCGCGTGACGAGGGACGATGCCGACAGCTGTCAGCTTTGCCAATGTTTCCCGCACATTCGGCGCGGTCCGCGCGGTCGACGACGTGTCGTTCGAGATCGCCGAGGGCGAGTTTTTCGCCATGCTCGGGCCCAGCGGATCGGGCAAGACCACCTGCCTGCGCCTGATCGCCGGGTTCGAGCAGCCGACGGCCGGCGAGATCCGGGTGATGGGCGAGACGATGTTCGGGATGCCGCCCTACCGGCGGCCGGTGAACACCGTCTTCCAGGACTACGCGCTTTTCCCGCATCTCTCGGTCGCCGAGAACGTCGCCTACGGTCTGAAGATCGCCGGCGAGGGCCGGGCGCGGCGGCTGCGCCTTGCCGACGAGATGCTGGAAAAGGTCCGCCTGCCGGGCTTCGGCGACCGCAGTCCGGCGCAGCTGTCCGGCGGCCAGCGGCAACGCGTGGCGCTGGCCCGGGCGCTGATCATGAAGCCGCGTGTCTTGCTGCTGGACGAGCCATTGGGTGCGCTCGACCTGAAGCTGCGTGAGGAGATGCAGGACGAGCTCAAGGTCCTCCAGCGCGAGATCGGCATCACTTTCGTCTTCGTCACCCACGACCAGGGCTAGGCCCTGTCGATGGCCGACCGGGTGGCGGTCTTCAACCAGGGCAAGATCGAGCAGATCGGTGAGCCGCAGGACATCTACAACCGGCCGCAGAACCCGTTCGTCGCCAACTTCGTCGGTTCGTCGAACGTTTTCCCGCCCGAGATCACCCATCTTCTGACCGGCCACCATGTCTATTCCAGCCTCAGGCCCGAGGCGATCCGGGTAACGAACCGCGGCAAGCCGGCGATCATGCTGCATTCGTCCTTTCTCGGCGCGGCGACGCGGCTGCATCTTGAGCTTGCCGGTACCGAAGTCACCGCGCTTGTCCCGCGCGGTACCCGCATCCCCGAGGCGGGCCAGAAGATCCACGTCGCGTGGAACGACGCGGACTTGCATCTGATGGAGGCACCGTGAACACCGGCGTCCAGCGCCTCGGGGTCCTGGCCCGCCTCTCGGATGCCTTCTGGCGCAGCCCTCGGCTCTTGCTCGCGGTACTGATCGGCCCGCCGCTTCTCTGGCTCGGCATCGTCTATCTCGGGTCTCTCTTCGCGCTTCTCGCGCAGAGCTTCTTCTCGATCGACGAATTCTCGGGACGGATCGACTACACCCCGACCCTGAAGACCTACGGCGAGCTCTTCTCGGCCGCCAACTTCGACATCCTGCGCCGCACCGTCGTCATGGCGGCGCTGGTTACGCTCGCGTCGGCCATCATCGCCTTTCCCATCGCCTACTACGCAGCGCGCTATGCGCGGGGCCGCTGGAAGGCACTCTTCTACCTCGGCGTCATGCTGCCCTTGTGGTCGAGCTACCTGGTCAAGGTCTATTCGTGGAAGCTGATCCTGGCCAAGGAAGGCATCCTCAACTGGCTTCTCGAGACGCTGCATCTGAGCTGGCTGCTCGACGGGTTTCTCGCGCTGCCCGGGATCGGTGGCAACTCGCTCTCGACCTCGCCGACGGGGACGTTCCTCGTCTTCGTCTATGTGTGGCTGCCCTTCATGATTCTGCCGATCCAGGCATCGCTGGAACGGGTGCCGGTCTCGATGATCGAGGCATCGGGTGACCTCGGCGCGCATCCCGTCCAGACCTTCCGGCACGTCATCCTACCGCTCGCCATGCCGGGCGTGATCGCGGGGTCGATCTTCACTTTCTCGCTGACGCTGGGCGATTACATCATTCCCCAGATCATCGGCACCTCGGCGCTCTTCATCGGGCAGGCGGTCTACAGCCACCAGGGCACGGCCGGGAACATTCCCCTCGCCGCCGCCTTCGCGGTGGTGCCGATCCTGGTCATGGGTCTTTACCTCTGGTGGGCAAAGCGGATGGGGGCCTTCGATGCACTCTGACCGCGCGCCCCTCTGGCTGAAGCTTGCTGCGGGTGCCGGGCTTCTCTTCCTGCACCTGCCGATCCTGATCATCTTTGCCTATGCCTTCACCACCGAGGACAAGAGCTACCAGTGGCCGCCGCCCGGCCTGACGCTCAAGTGGTTCGCCGCCACCTGGAACCGGCCCGACGTCTGGGAGGCGCTCTCGCTTTCCGTCCGCGTGGCGGCGATCTCCACACTCGTCGCGATGGTGCTCGGCACGCTTTGTGCCGCCGCGATGGCGCGCACGCGCTTCTTCGGGCGCGAGGCGATCTCGCTTCTCGTCATCCTGCCGATCGCGCTGCCGGGCATCATCACCGGCATATCGCTGCGCTCGGCCTTTTCGCTTGGCGGCATCCCGTTCAGCTTCTGGACCATCGTCCTTGGCCATGCCACCTTCTGCGTGGTCGTGGTCTACAACAACGCGGTGGCGCGGTTCCGGCGGACATCGGCCAGCCTGATCGAGGCGTCGATGGATCTCGGCGCGAACGGGTTCCAGACCTTTGCGCATGTCGTCCTGCCGAACATCGCGACGGCGCTTCTGGCCGGCGGCATGCTGGCCTTCGCGCTGAGTTTCGACGAGGTGATCGTGACGACGTTCACCGCCGGCCAGCAGGCGACCTTGCCGATCTGGATGCTGGAAGAACTCGTCCGTCCGCGACAGCGGCCGGTCACCAATGTCGTGGCGATGGTGGTGGTGCTGGTCACCTTCCTGCCCATCCTCGGCGCCTATTATCTGACGCGCGGCACCGAGACGGTGGCCGGCCAGGGGAAATGAAAGGGGAGACGTGATGGACACCAAGATGCTGATCGGCGGAGCGTTCGAGGCCGGGACCGAAACCGAGGAGCAGGTGCTGAACCCGCGCACGGGCGAGGTGATCCTGAAGCTGCCCGAGGCGAACAAGAAGCAGATCGACGCCGCGGTGAAGGCGGCGCGCAAGGCCTTCGCGACATGGAGCCGGACGACGCCGGCCGAGCGCTCGGGTTACCTGATGAAGATCGCCGACGCGATCGAGGCGAAGGCGGACGACTTCGCAAAGGCCGAGGCGCTGAACACCGGCAAGCCGATCAATGCCGCCCGCAACGACGAGCTTCCGGGCATTGTCGACTGCTACCGGTTCTTCGCCGGTGCGGTCCGGAACATGCACGGCGCGGTCGCAGGCGAATACATGGCCGGGCACACCTCGATGATCCGGCGCGACCCGATCGGCGTCGTCGCCTCGATCGCGCCGTGGAACTATCCGCTGATGATGATGGCCTGGAAGCTCGCCCCGGCTCTCGCGGGCGGCAACACGGTCGTCATGAAGCCCTCGGAGCAGACGCCGATCACCGCGCTGATGATGGCGAAGATCTGTGCCGACATTCTGCCCGAGGGTGTCGTCAACATCATCGTCGGGCGGGGGGCGAGCGTCGGAAGCGCACTGATCAACCACCCGGACGTCGACATGATCTCGATCACCGGGGACATCGGCACCGGAAGGAAGGTGCTGCAGGCGGCCTCGACCACGCTCAAGCGTACGCACCTTGAACTGGGCGGCAAGGCGCCGGTCATCGTCTTCGACGACGCCGATCTTGGCCGCGTGATCGAGGGGCTGAGGGCGTTTTCCTTCTACAACGCCGGGCAGGATTGCACGGCGGCCTGCCGGGTCTATGCCGGCCGCAAGGTCTACGACAGGCTCGTCGCCGACTTGACGGCGGCGGCCGAGTCGCTGTCCTTCGGCAAGAAGGACGACAAGAAGAACGAGATCCCGCCCCTGATCTCGCAAAGGCAATTCGACCGTGTGAAGGGCTTCGTCGACCGTGCGGCCGAGCTGAAGCATATCGAGATCACCACCGGCGGAGCGAAGGGCCGCGGCGCGGGCTTCTACTACAAGCCGACCGTGGTGGCCGGCGCGAAGCAGTCGGACGAGATCGTCAAGCGAGAGGTCTTCGGTCCGGTCGTCTCGGTCACGCCCTTCCGCGATGTCGACCAGGCCGTCCAGTGGGCGAACGACAGCGACTACGGGCTTGCCTCATCGGTCTGGACGCGGGACGTCGGCAAGGGCCTCGCGACGGCGAGCCGGCTTCAATACGGCTGCACCTGGGTGAACACGCACTTCATGCTGGTCAGCGAGATGCCGCACGGCGGGCTGAAGCAGTCGGGCTATGGCAAGGACATGTCGATGTACGCGCTCGAGGATTACACCGCGGTCCGGCACGTGATGGTGGCGCACTAGGTCATTCGGACCGCTCGATGACTGTGCGATCCGCCATGAGGTGTGCTCGCACGGTCTCTTCGACGATCTTGCCGACCCGCCCGATCATTCGTCGCTTGTGGACTCGCACGACCAGGGTGTCGGTCGCGCGGTCCACCGTCTGAATACCGCCGAGGTCGCCGAGCCCTTCCCGCTCGACGCAGCGCCGGAGATCCTCGCCAAGATTCCTGACTTGATGCGTCAGGTGTCCGTCAACGTTGGAAGGAAAAGTCAACGTGTAGGTCCGGAGTGCGCCCATCGCGCGACCTCGCGGGCAAGGGGAGGGGAAAAGTCCCCTCCGATCACTTCTTCCACGCCACCGTCTTCTGCTTCTGCTCGCCCAGCCCCTCGATCCCGAGGCGCATCTCCTGGCCCGGCCGCAGGTAGACCTGCGGCTTCTGGCCCATGCCGACACCAGGCGGCGTGCCGGTCGAGATGATGTCGCCCGGCTGCAGCGACATGAACTGGCTGATGTAGTGGACGAGATGCGCGACGCCGTAGACCATCGTCCGGGTCGACCCGTCCTGGTAACGGTGGCCGTCGACCTCGAGCCACATCTTCAGGGCCTGCGGCTTGGGCACCTCGTCGCGCGTGACGAGCCAGGGGCCGATCGGGCCGAAAGTGTCGGCAGACTTGCCCTTGACCCACTGACCCGCGCGCTCAAGCTGGAAGGCGCGCTCGGAAAGGTCGTTCACGAGGCAGTAGCCCGCGACGTGCTCCATCGCCCGGGTCTTCGGCACGTAGCGCGCCTCGGTGCCGATGACGATGCCCAGTTCGACCTCCCAGTCGGTCTTTTCCGAGCCCTTGGGGATGATCACGTCGTCGTTCGGGCCCGAGATGGCCGAGGTCGCCTTGGCGAAGAGCACCGGCTCGGGCGGGACCTGCATGCCTGACTCGGCAGCGTGGTCGGCGTAGTTGAGGCCGACGCAGATGAACTTGCCGACACGGCCGACGCAGGGGCCGATACGCGGGCGGCCCTTGACCACCGGAAGCTTGTCGATGTTCAGGCCGGCGATCCTTGCAAGGCCCTTGGCGGTCAGCGTCTCTCCGGCGATGTCGTCGATCTTGCCCGAGAGGTCGCGGATCTTGCCCTCGGCATCCAGGATGCCGGGCTTCTCCTTGCCCTTCGGTCCGTAGCGCAGCAGTTTCATCTCTGTCTCCTCAGATATTCGTCCAGCCGCCGTCGATGGCGAAGGCCTGTCCGGTGACGAAGGCGCTTTCGTCCGAGCCGAGATAGACGGCAAGCGCAGCGATCTCCTCGGGCCGGCCGAGCCGTCCCATCGGCTGGCGCGCGGCGAAGGCGGCACGGGTTTCATCGAGATTGCCGCCGAGCGCCTTCATCCGCTCCTGCAGCGAGGGGCTGTCGACGGTGCCCGGGCAGATGGCGTTCGCCCGGATGCCCTTGGTCACGAAATCGGCGGCGACCGACTTGGTCATGCCGATGACGGCCGCCTTGGTGGCGCCGTAGACGAAGCGGTTCGGCGCAGCGATCAGCGACGAGGCGACCGAGGCCATGTTCACGATCGATCCGCCGCCGCGTTCGATCATCGCCGGCAGGAAGGCCTTGGTCAGCCGGTAGGCCGCCTTGACGTTCAGGTTGAAGGAAAAGTCGAAATCCTTCTCGTCGCAGTCGAGGATCGTGCCGTTATGAACGAAGCCCGCACAATTGAAGAGGATGTCGATCCCGCCGACGTCCTTGGCCAGCTTGGCGACCGCCTTGCCATCGGTCACGTCGAGCTGGCGGGTGACGATTCCCTCGGAGTCCAGCGGGCGCAGCGAGCCCTCGTCGATGTCAGTCGCGACAACGCGCGCGCCTTCGGAAATGAAAGCCCGCGCAGTGGCCAGCCCGATGCCTGCGCCAGCGGCCGTCACGAAGGCACGCTTTCCCTGCAATCT
>JBNLCA010000625.1:0-2459 GCA_050303575.1 Paracoccaceae bacterium | reverse complement strand
GCCGCAAGTGTGGCCGTCATCGACTTGGTGATCGAGCCGATGTGCCAAAGGTCGTCCACCGTGACCTGCGAATCCCGGCCCAGCGCCCGGACGCCCGCAACGGCGCACTCGGTCCGGCCGCCTGCGTAGAGACCGACCCCTGCCGCCGGTACGCCCTGCGCGACGAGCGCGTCGGCGAGCGACTGCGGATCGGCGCGCGCGGCGCCGGTGGCAAGCATCAGGACAAGAGCGAGAAGCCGGACCATGCGCGAGCCTCGCGCGCCGCGCGCCGTCTGGCAAGCCAAGGCGAGATGGATCAGCCGGTGATCAGCGCCACGGGCGCGTCGTCGGGACGTTCGAAGTCGAGCGGCGCCTTGTCGGCGGCCTCGGTCCGGCGCTTGTATTCGTAGCGCATCTCGCCGTCCTCCTCGGACGAGGCGACGATCAGGCACTGCGCCAGATGCTTGGACCCTTCGTAAAGGTCGACAAGCCCGCGCAGATGCGGCGCCGAAATGGGAAGCGAGAAGCCCTCTTCCGAGAGGCGGATGACGGGGTAGATCTCGTCGCCGACCTGAATACGGATGCGCGCCTTGCGCACCATGTCTTGCTCCCGCGCGCGGTGAAGACCTTCCAGGACGTCCTTCGGCAAGAAACTTGTCATCACACGACTCCCCACATGCCTAACTTGGCATGGGATTTCCTTGCGTCAAGTTAACTGCGCAAGAAAGTTTCGTGACAATGCGTTTCTGCCCGGTCCGCGGGCACTCAACGTTTCACAAGGCTCCATTGCGTCACCGGCGAAAGCGCGTGCCAGCCCTGTTCCAGCCCCTCGCCCTCGACCCGTGTGACCTGAAGCCGCACCAGCTCGCCGCCATGGCGGGCGCGCAGCTTCAGAAGCAGCGCCTCGTTGTCCGGGGTGAGGCCATTGGCGACCAGACGGCCGAGCGGACGGAGCGCCGCCCAGGCGGCGTCGAAGACCGCGTCCGTCAGGCCGCCGCCGATGAAGATCGCGTCGGGTGCGGCAAGTTCGGAGAACACGGCCGGCGCCTCGCCCTCGACCAGTTCGAGCTTGGGCGTACCCAGGGCCAGCGCGTTCGCCGCCGCCATCATCCGGCGGTCGGCGCGTGGCTCGATCCCGATTGCGCGGGCGTAGCGCGCCGCCCGCATCCACTCGATCGCGACCGATCCCGAGCCGGTGCCGACATCCCACAGAAGCGCCCCGCGCATCGGCATCAGCTTGGCCAGCGTCGCGGCCCGCACCTCGCGCCGCGTCACCGTCCCGTCATGCCGGAAGAGATCGTCGGCAAGGCCCGGCACCCGCGGCTGCAGCGCAGCGCCCGGCGCCGCCACGCAATCGATGGCGAGCGTGTTGAAGGCCGGCACGTCGGCGGTCCAGGCCTCGGCCAACCCTTCGTCGCGCGCCTCGTCCGCCCCGCCCATGGCGGAGAGAACGGTCATCCGGCTGCGCCCGTACCCGCGCTCGGTCAGGAACTTCGCGATCTTAGCGGGCGTGTCGCTTCCGGTCGCCAGGATCAGCAGCTTCTGGTCAGGCTGGATGAAGGCGATCATCTGCTCGACCGGCCGGCCGTGGACGGTCAGCGTCTCGACATCGGCAAGGCTCCAGCCCATCCGCGCGGCGGCGAGCTGGAAGGCGGAAAGCTGCGGGTGATAGACGATCTCGGCCGGCGGAATGGCGCGGCCGATGCGCGCGCCGATCGAGTACCAGAGCGGATCTCCGGTCACCAGGACGACCACGCGCCGCCCCTGGTGGGCACGCAGAAGCGCGATCAGGTCGTCGAACTTCTCGGGCCAGCCCATCCGCTCGGCCCCGACGGCAAGGCCGGTGTGACGGTCGCCGCCGATCAGCACCTCGGCCGCCTCGACCACCGCCCGCGCAGGCGGCGACAGCCCGTCGAGCCCGCTTTCCCCGACGCCCACGATATGAAGCCAGGCCGCCATCTTCGCCTCCGGTCCGATCCTGCCGCCCCTATAGACCTGTGCGGGTGCGCAGGGAACCCGTGCGGTCCAAGGGGTGTTCCGAACGCGTATGTGGGTTAGGTGAAAGAGGCGAAGGAGGTGCCACATGGGCAGGCTGGTCGACGGAAAATGGGAAGAGGTCTGGTACAAGACCGACAAGTCCGGGGGCCGTTTCGAGCGCCCCGAGACGAGCTTCCGCAACTGGATCACCCCAGACGGATCGCCCGGCCCCTCGGGCGAGGGCGGCTTCCCCGCGGCCAGCGGACGGTACCACCTCTATGTCTCGCTCGCCTGTCCGTGGGCGCACCGCACGCTGATCTTCCGGGCGCTGAAGGGGCTTGAGGACCACATCGGGGTCTCGGTCGTCCATCCCGACATGCTGAAGGATGGATGGGAGTTCCGCACCGATTTCGACGGCACGACCGGCGACACGCTCCACGGCCTGCCGTACCTGCGCGACATCTACATAAAGGCCAGGCCCGACGTCTCGGGCCGCGTCACCG
>JBNLCA010000624.1:0-4014 GCA_050303575.1 Paracoccaceae bacterium | reverse complement strand
CGCTTGGAGTCAGATCTCGTACCGTGTTGGCAAGCGGTCCGCGTTAACCAGTTTTCGCGGGCGTGATTGCAACACAGGGCCGCGGAAACTCAGGATACCTGACGTAACTTACTGTTAGCGTTAGGAAAGAGGTGATTCTTGCTGTAAAGTCCCGGCCAAGCTGTCGACCGGGGAAGCGTAGCTAGTATTAACAGGTGGTGGGAACCGATCCATGCCGACAGGCCATACTGACCAGTTTTTCTATATTGATGCGTTTGACCCGCCGAACGTGGGCGATCCGGTCAATGTCGTCACTGTCAGCTATACTGACCAGGATGACGACGGCTTCATGACGGGTTCGGCCTCGTCCGGCGTCGACACGTTGGACGGGCTGGGGGTCGTCGAGATCTTCGTCGGCGACGTGGTCGTCATCGACGTCCCGGGAGTGGGCGAGGTCACCTATGTTGGCGCGACCTTCATCCTGCCGAACGGCGACGTCCTCTTCACTCCGACCGACGGCCAGCTGTTGCAGAGCGGCACGTTCGTCAGTTCGGACGCACTGGGCACGGCGCAATCCGTGGACATCAGCGACCTCGGGCCGCCCTGCTTCACGCCGGGAACTCTGATCCTCACGGTCAACGGCGAGGTGCCGGTCGAAACGCTCGTGCCGGGCGACATGGTGGTCACCGTCGATCACGGGCCGCAACCGGTGCGCTGGATCGGGCGCCGCACGGTCACCGGGGTCGGTGACATGGCCCCTGTGCGGATCGAGGCCGGGGCGCTCGGGAACAGGCGCGATCTCCTGGTGTCGCCGCAGCATCGGATGCTTCTGACCGGATGGCAGGCCGAACTGCATTGCGGCGAGCCGGAGGTGCTGGTCCCGGCCAAGCACCTTACGTTCCTGCCCGGCATCTGCGAGGAGCGCCGGCGGACGGTAACCTACATCCACCTCCTCTTCGACCGGCACGAGATCGTGCTGGCCGAAGGTGCGCCGAGCGAAAGCCTCTATCCCGGGACGCTGCTCTACGAGGAGGATCCCGCCCTCAGGGCCGAGATCGAGGCGCTGTTCCCCGAGGGGACCGGCCTCGAGTCCGGGCTGCGTGCGAAGGTGGCGCGCCCCGCCGTCCGCGGTTTCGAGGCGCGGCTCATGTTCCCGGCAGAGCCGGCCCGGGCACACACAACGGCTTGACCCCCGGCCGCCGCGCATGGCTATGTCCGGCCCGTGGCGAAGCGGGCAGCGAAGAAATCCCCGGCGAAGGGCAAGAAGGCGGCGCCGAAACGGCGGCCGGTGCGGCGGGTCATGCGCTGGGCCGGGCTTGCCGTCCTGGCCGCCATTGGTCTGGTCCTTGCCCTGATCTTGCTTTTTGCCGTGGTGAACCCGCCGACCACCCACACGATCTGGGCCGAGGCCCGGCGGCTGGGCGGGGTCGAGCGGACCTGGGTCGATGCCGACCGGATCGCGCCGGTCATGCTGCGCTCGGTCGTCGCGGCCGAGGACGCGAACTACTGCCTGCACTGGGGCTTCGACATGGCCGCCATTCGCCTCGCGATCGAGGAGGGCGCCAATCGCGGCGCCTCGACACTGAGCCAGCAGACGGTGAAGAACGTGTTCCTGTGGCAGCAGCGCAGCTGGGTCCGGAAGGCGATGGAGGCGGCGATGACGCCGGTCGTCGAGCTGGTCTGGTCGAAGCGGCGGATCCTCGAGGTCTACGTCAACGTCGCCGAGTTCGGCGAGGGCATTTTCGGCGTCGAGGCGGCGGCACGGCACTATTACGGGGTCTCGGCGAAGGATCTGAGCGCCACGCAGGCGGCACGGCTGGCCGTCCTGTTGCCCAATCCCAAGGAGCGTGATCCGAACCGGCTGAGTTCCACGCTGCGCCGGCGGGCAGCGCAGATCGCCGAGGGAGCGGCAACGATCCGCGCCGACGGGCGGGCGGCCTGCTTCGAATGACCCCAAGCGCGATCATCTACAGCTCGCGCAAAGGCAACAACGCGCTTCTGGCACGCCATCTCGCGGCAGCGACGGGAGGCAGGACGCTGACCGTGGTCGAGCGCCGCTGGCGCTTCGGAATCTTCACCCTGATCCGCGACATGTCCTTGAAACGGCGCCCGAAAATCCGGACGCTTGAGTTGGCGCCGGAGATCGGGCGGGTGCTCTTCATCGGGCCGATCTTCGACATGCAGGTGGCGCATGCGCTGGCCTCGGCCGTGCTTCAGCTGCGCGACCGCATCCCGCGCTACGCCTTCGCCACGCTCTGCGGCTACCGGCGCGAGGGGCAGGAGGCGCACATCCGCGAGGAACTCGCCGATCTGGCGGGGCACCCACCCGAGCATGTCTGGCAGCTTTTCGTCAGCGATCTGGTGCCCGAGGCGAAGCGCCAAAGCCCTTGGGTCGTGTCGCGCTACCGGGTGCGGGAGGCGGAACTTCGCCACTACGATACCGAAATCGCGGCGATCGCGGGCTGGTGCCGAGGGGACGGGCCGGAGCGAGGCGGTTGAAATCCCGGCGCAGCGGCGGCAAGACAGGTCATCCAGGAAAAGCGCGATGAACCGACTGTTCCATTTTCCCCTCTCTCCCTTCTGCCGGAAGGTGCGCCTGGTTCTGGCCGAGAAGAAGATCGAGGTCGAACTGGTCGAGGAGCGTTACTGGGAGCGCACAGCGGAATTCCTGCGCCGCAATCCCGGAGGCAAGGTGCCGGTGCTGCGGCTGGACGGCCGGGTGATGTCGGAAAGCCAGGCGATCTGCGAATATGTCGAGGAAGCCTATCCCGAGCCGCCGCTTCTACCCAAGCGGGCCGAGGGGCGCTACGAGGTACGGCGGCTGGTCGGCTGGTTCGACGACAAGTTCCACGCCGAGGTGACCTCGAAGCTGCTCTACGAGCGGGTCAACAAGAAGGTCATGGGCCAGGGCTATCCCGAAAGCGCCAACGTCAAGGCCGGGGCCAAGGCGATCAAGTATCACCTCGATTACATGGGCTGGCTTCTCGACCAGCGGCGCTGGCTGGCTGGCGACGCGATGACGCTGGCCGATTTCGCGGCGGCGGCGCATCTCAGCTGCCTCGACTACATCTCGGACGTCGACTGGAACCGGAACGAGGGCGTCAAGGACTGGTACGCCAAGATCAAGTCGCGCCCGGCGTTCCGGGCGATCCTCGCCGACCAGATCCCCGGCTTCCCGCCGCCCGCGCATTACGCTGATCTGGATTTCTGAGGCTAGGCCGGGGGCCGGGGCGTCGCCCTTACCCAAACCCCGACCCATTCTCAACTCCGAAGAAGCACGCGGTTCAGAGGCTGAGACCACAGGCCTCGCGGATCGCGATCTGGACCGGTGAGGGCGGCAGCACCGGATCGAAGGGACCCTTCGGCAGAAGCGGCGGCTGGGCAAGGAAGCGCGGGACCTGGCCGCGGTGCATCTGCGCACGGTGGACGAGGAACGGATGGCAGAGCCACACCGTTCCGGCCGGGCCAGTCGCCGCCGCTTCCGGGCAGTCGGCGGTCGAGGCGAATCCATTCCGGGCGAGATCGCGCAGGGTGACGCCCGCCTCTCCCGCCGGAAGGAGCTCGCGCGCGATCTGCCGGTGCGAGCCGAGGCGGGCGAGCGTCGGGGCGTCGTCCTCGCCCGCGTCCGACAGCAGGAACAGCATCAGGAGCGCCCTGCCCCGGCTGGTGATGCTGACGCGCCAGTCGAGAAAGTCCGGCGCCTCGGTGGCAAAACTCATGTCGACATGCCAGCCGGTGTCGCCGGGGTCCTCGGCCGACGGGAAGCGCACCGGGATCGTCCCGAGACCGGTCGGCGCGATCCAGCGGCCGGCGCCGGCAAGCTGGTCGTACGCCGCGTGGAGGCGGGCCGTGTTGGCTGCCGCGACGAACTGCGGGGCGGACTGGTGGCCAAGCCGGATCACCGGGCGGGTCCAGTCCCCGGGCCGGTCGGGCGAAAGGCCCATCTCGCGCCACAGATGTGCCCGGCAGTCTGCTGCAACGTCGGCCGGAAAGGCGCCTTCGAGGCGCACGAGGCCGGTTTCGATGAATCGATCC
>JBNLCA010000623.1:0-3064 GCA_050303575.1 Paracoccaceae bacterium | reverse complement strand
CGATCAGAAGCTCGACGGCTTCCCGTTCGAGCGAGATGCCCGCCTTCTCCATCGTCGCCTTCGGATCCTTCGACATCGAGGCCGAGAAGTCCGCGTCGCGCAGCTTGCTGGCGAGTTCCTCCATCGAACGCGCAACGCTTTCGGCGTAGATGTCCTTGGCTTTCGCGCTCATTTCTGAAGCGGACAATTTCGAATAGTCCATATATGGCTCCCTTCAAATACTCTGTTGGCTCAAACCGGGTGGATAGAAAATCGGAATCAAATCGTAATCGTGCTCCACGGTCCGACGCAAGCGGGCGTGAGTCAAACAAAAAATGCCGGAAAGTCAGGTTTCCCTTACCCCTCTGTCCGGCCGCAGTCCACGGTGCCCCACCATGATCCAACAAGGTCAGTCGAGGCCCGCCGCCTCAAGGGCGCGCGCAATCCTGGCGCGCAGGTCGGGGCTTTCAAACGGGACTGCCGCGAAGAAGTAGGCGAGCGAGACGCCCGGGTCGCGCACGCGCATGCGACCGACCCAGGCGCGGGCGGCGTCCGGGTCTCCGCCCAGCCCGTGGCAGGCCGCGGCGACCAGCCCCACGACCGGGTGCGCGCCGGGCGTCCCGGCGGCCGCGTCGATCCAGGGGATGGCTTCGTTCGCGTCGTCCCCGGCCAGGTAGGCCAGCGCCTTCGTCCCGCGCATCGCGTAGAGGAACGGGTCGAGCGGGCTCAGGGTCATGGCAAGATCGACGCTGGCATGCGCGGCGTCCGTCCGGCCGAGCATGGCCGCGGCCCAGGCCTGCGCGTAGTGACCGTGCGCATAGCTCGGCGAGAGTTCGGTCGCGCCCTCGAGCCACGGCAGGCTCTCGGCGACACGGGCCTCGAGCCAGTAGGACCGGCCCATCGTGAAATGCGCGAACGCATCGTTGCTGTCGATTGCAAGCGCGCGCTCGGAATGCGTGCGGGCGTCCCGGACATGCGTGGCGGTATCTGCGTCGTAGACCAGGTAGGCCGACTGGAAGTCGGTGAACGAAAGCCCCGCCCAGGCGCGCGCGAACTCCGGCTCGAAACCGATCGCCGCCCGGAAATGCTCGACGGCGCGCGCGTTGTCCGGCCGGTTGAGGCGGTACATGCGCTGCAGACCGAGGTGATATTGCGACCAGGCATCGTGGAGCGGTTCGGGCAGATCGCGCGCCTTCGACGCCTCGGCCTCGGGGATGTGGAAATCGAGCGACGCGGCGACGTTTCGGCAGATCACCTCGCGGAGCGACCCGATCTCGTCGGGACCGATCTGGTAGCGTTCGCTCCAGACCACCCCGGCGTCGCGCGTGCCGGCAAGCTCGGCGAAGACGGTGATCCCGGTCTCCGAGGTCTCGATGTCCCCGGACAGGCAGTAGGGCACGTTCAGCGCGCGGCCGATTGCGGCGAGGTCGGGATCGGCCTGCCGGAAGCGGAAGGACGACCCGCGGGCGATGACCTTCAGCCATCTCAGGCGCGAGAGCGAGACGATGACATCATGCGCCAGCGCGTCGCCCAGCATGTCGGTCCGGTCCGGTCCGATCTGTCGGAACGGCAGGACCGCGATCGACGGTCGGCCGCCGGTCGGTTCGGGCAGGTTGGCGACGGGCGCCTCCGGGCCGTCGCCAACCGCGATCTTCAACGAGACATCGGCGACCAGCCGGAATCCCCGCCCGTGCACCGTGCGGATGATCCGCTGCACGGTGCCGTCGTCGCCCAGGGCTTGCCGCAGCGACTTGATCCGGCTCGAGATCGCGGTCTCGGAAATGGCGCGGCCCTGCCAGACCTTCTCGACCACCTCGTCGCGCGACACCATCCGGTCGTGGTTCTCGACCAGCAGGAACAGAAGGTCGAAGACCTGCGGCTGCAGCGCGACCGGCTGGCCACCGGCACGTAGTTCGACCGTCCGGGTGTCCAGTTCGAAGCCGTCGAATGCGTAGATCATTCTGTCGCCGGAGATGTCCAGAAAACGTTCATCCGGAATCCACGCGGCGGTCAAGCGTTCACCGGCAGAAGGGAGTAGCGAACCACATCCGCAAAAACCCCTTCTTCCCGCGAACCCGGAGCACTCGAAATGACACGCCGCACCCTTCTCGGACGTCTCGGAGCCTGCCTTGCCGATCTCGGCCGCCCGTCCGCCGACCGGCACCCCATACGTTTCTCTGCCGGCCTGCGCCTTTCCGACCACCTGATGCGCGACGTGGGCCTTGGTCCCGCGCGCTGGCGGCTCTGAACCTGACCGGAGGATGATCCATGCACCCCGTCCACAAAAGGCTGATCGCCTTCTTCGCGCTGAGCTGCGCGCTGACCTGGTTCGGCAATGTCGGGAACCTCATCTGGCCGTCCGGTGCCTGGCCGGCGCCGATGAACCCGCTCGGCCCGCTGATGGCGGCTCCGATCGTCATCGCCCTGACCGAGGGGCGCGCCGGGCTTGGCCGCTGGTGGCGGCGGATCACCCGTCTTCGCGCACCCATCCGGATCTATGCCGCCGCGTTCTTCATTCCGCTCGCGATCATCGCGGCCTCGTTCGGGCTGACGGTCGCGCTCGGCGCCCGTCTCGCGCCGCTGCCGTCCTACGGTGTGGTCGAGGTGCTGGTCACCGTTGCAGCGGTGGTGCTGGTCTTTGGCCCGATGGCCGAAGAGCTCTCGTTCCGCGGCTACGGCCTCGACGCCCTTGAGCGCACGATATCGCCCCTGGCGGCAAGTCTCTGGATCGGTCTCGGCGTGGCGATCTGGCACCTGCCGCTTTTCCTGACCGGAGAGCTTCCCCTGACGGTGCTGATACCGCTTGCCGGTGTTGCGGTGGTCTATGGCTGGCTCTACCGGGCGGGCGGCAGCGTCTGGCCGCTCGTCATCCTGCACGGCCAGCTCAACTGCGTCTCAAGTCTCGTGACCGGCCCGATGATGCCCGATGCGGGCGACCAGTCGCTCTACCTCGCGATCCTTGGCGTCTTCTACCTTGCATGGGCCGCACTGATCGTGCGCGCGGCCGGTACGTCCCTCGTCCGCAGACCCGGCGATCCCGCGCTTGCCGTTCCGGTTTGAGATGCCGACGCCGGGCGGTCAGCGC